>JAQCJA010000308.1 GCA_027593305.1 bacterium | reverse complement strand
GTCACTGACCACGTACTCAATACCACTGCTGTACTGATCATACGTGTAGTTGTTGTGGCGAAACACCGACGTAAGGTTGATCTCGCCGAGTCCGGACTGGTTGTACCGGTAGCCAATGCCGATCTCGAACAATGATGGCAGATCAGATGATGCAGCCTGCACCTTGTAGTCAGATGCGGGTCGGCGCAGATCATCGAGACTACCACGATTCAACAGACCGGAACCGTCGTACTCCATACGTTGACCGATGTGCTTCACTGCTACACCCAGATCGAGTCCGTCGATGTCGGCCAGATTTCTGTACTGCAGACCGGCACTGAAGGATAGCGCCGTGGCGTCGACGCGCTCGATCCGATTGACGATGTAGTTCGTTGTGCCGCCGACGGAAATGCGATCCGTGAGCGCTTTGGAGTAATGCACCCCGAGAGTGAAGAACGTCGGCGAAAAGGTTCCGCCCGTCCCATCCGGCTGATCCTCGGTGGTAATCGGGATATCGCCGTAGTCCAGGGCTTTGATATCAAGAGCGAACGTGCCAATGGAACCGAAACGCGCTCCGGCGGCAATGTAGTTGACGCGAATATCGGCCAGGTACGACATCGTTGACACCATCACTTCGGTGCTGTTTGTCGCTTGCGACAGACCTGCCGGGTTCCAGTGCAGGGCCTCCAGACCGGAGGTTGTGGCGATGGAAGCGCCACCCATCGCCATGGACCTGCCGCCCACCGGGATCAACAACTCGGTGGCACTCGCGGTACCAGCTCTGTTCTGACCTGCAGCATCAAGCCTGCCTGCGCCCGACACCACCAGGGCCAGCGCCAGCGCCGCGGAGGCGATCTTACAAGTGTTTGTCATCCTTTGATCTCCTTCTGACGTGGTGCTGGCTTAGAAATTCTCGAGGAACTGCTGTTCACCGACGATGGCCAGTTTCAGGATCTTCGTCTTGTTCTCGTCAGGCATGTCGATGTGCACGATATACATGCCACTGGCCACAGGCAGACCGTTCTCATTGTCCAGACTCCAGCGCATGAACTGGTCGCTGTCATCCTTCTCCAGGACTCATACCAGGGTACCGGAGGCGTCGAAGATCCGCACCTTCACCCGGGATGGCAGATGACTGAAGGTGACGAAATGACTATACCGACTCGTCTCCGCCGAGTTTACCCCGTAGTACGGGTTGGGGAAGGCGTTGACCTTTGCCAGATCCTGTTTCAGATACGCGTCGCTGACCTCTGATCCGGGGGCGACGAAAGAGAACATGTCGTTCGCCGTGTTCACGCGGAACGGAGTCAGCCGGAGGATCTGCCCCTCTGCCAACAGATCCATCTCACGGGTGCCACGCAATAGTGGCCAGATTGCCACGTGGGTATCGAGTGTTTCGGCGTCACCGGCGACATTGATCGAAGTGTACCGGGCCAGCGGCGTATCGCTGTAGTCGCTGTCCATGACGAAGATATACTCACGGCCACCAACGGACCGATCCGCTTCATCCGAGGCCAGGTCCCATCTGCCATTTTCTGACGAGGAGCCGGCGTTTTCGGTGAACAGGACATTCACCTGGCGCGGAGGGTTGCTGTCGACTTCCCACGCCGTGAAAGGAACATCGGCAAAGTCCTGATACCCGTAGTTGGGATCGCCGCCACGGAGGTATCGATACCCTTTTTGTCCCACTGTCGGGCTGAAGCGAAGTTCGATCGTCTTCAGATCTGCGCCCGTAAGGGCGGATCCGAAGAAATTCGGGCCCACACCAGCACCGCCAAAGAGACCACTGCCGCCCCAATCGACGCCACTGATCCAGCGTTCCGGTCCCTCCCATTCCCAGTTGCTGAGGGCCAGGGGCGGTCCCAGGACCATGATCTCGAAGCCGTGGTCGGACACATAGATCGGCACACGCGCATCGCTGGGGCCGACTTCGGTCTGGCCGGAAAGTATCGTGGTTCCTGTGGTAGCGTCCCGCAGGCTCCAGACCGTGCTGCCTTCGTCATCGGCACCGAAGGTGACCTCATAGGAGTTGCCCGTGGTCATCGTTGGGTTGATGACCGTAACCTCCACGCCACCCTCACTGGCGCCCTGATGACTGGTCACGAGGGACTCGAAGGGCGTGGTACCGTAACGCGTGCCCGGTGGTGGATCCTGCGGCTTGACGATCAGCAACTGTGCTGAGCTTTCCAGCGTCGTGATCGCGGCGCCCTCGCTCTCGGCACGGTTGTAGGCGGTCACGGCAAAGTAATACTCCTGCCCGTTGACCAGAGGTCCACCGCGCACTGCATCAGCGGTCAGCTTCAGATTGCGCTTCACACCTACGTCGATACCGATCTGCTGTGGCACATCGAGGATGATACCGGAATCCTCATCCAGCGAGATCCCGAGAATCGTGGTGATACCGTTCACCAGATCGAAGGTGCCGATCAGGATGCCCTGATCCACGCTGGACTCAGGGGTGGGTAACTGATAGACGTTGTAACCCTCAAACGCGAAGCCCGCAGAGCCGACGGTTTCGGTCTGCTCGATGGCATCACGATTCCAGCCCCAATCGAGGACGATGGAGTTACTCAACTGCACAACATTCACGTTGGGCGCCGCCGGTGGCGAAGCGACCTGGAAGAAGTTGTTGTAGGCATCCTGCACAAACTGGTCGGTGAACTTCAGCTTGGCGACGCTGCGCAGACGATCGGTAGAAACAGCGCCGAGCAATGCGACAACGACTTCCTGCGTATCACCCAGGGCCATGGTGAAGGGACCCGTGTTGAGCACGATGCGTCGATCACCCGCTGGCAACGGCGTGCCATCGTTCCACCCGGTGGCGCGCGTCGGATCACCGTCGAGGGTGAACTTGGTTTCCTCGCCGGTAAGCGGATTGACGTAGGGCACCGGGCTGTTGATGTCGGGCTGTGGCTGGTAGCCGCGCAGCAGATTGTACCACTCTTCCGTGCCGACGTACTCTCCCAGTTCCGGATCACCGATGGCACTGCCAGCGGCAAAGTACACGTACGACGTCATGGGCAGGTTCTTGTATCCCGGACGTCTGCCGAAGTTGAAGATCGCCTCGGCACTGGTGTCGAGAATTGCATTGCCGTCATCATCAACGGCATCATCGCCGTTGTCATCCTTCAGGTAGACAGGGACAACGGGTCCCTGCAGGAAATCGTACCCCGCTGCCGGCGGCGCCAGATTGAAGGCCGTGTAATGTGAGTCGTCCTGCTGGCCGTTGTATACGTAGCCAAGGCTGAGATCGACATCGGAACCGGCAAAATCATCACCGTAGTCACCGAGGTCAGGGTCTGACCATTGCGCGAAATACATGTCGTTGATGACGGCATCGTCCGGCGTATTTGCCGTGCCCTCGTAAACGACCTGGTATTTCTTGAAGATGGCATCGCCCAGTTCATCGGCGCGATCGTAGCCCCAGATCGTGATCTGCACCTCGAGACCGATCGGCTTGGAACCGTAAAGCCCGGTGGCAGCACCAACATCGAGGTCATTGACCACGAACCACGCCACCATGCTGGCCTGTGCCACACCCGGCTCGTCGGCGGAGCCATCCAGGACCGGGTTACCGGCTGCATCAAATGCCGGTGTGTAGACTCCATCTCCGTCATTGTCGTAGAACGGGGCGCCCTTATCCGCGGGCCACTCCCGCCAGTTCTTTTCGTACTGGGCCCGCAGGGCAGCCAGGTCGGCCTCGGTTACCTCCTGCAAGCCTATGTTGAATAATTCCGACGCATCCCGCCGCAGGTCCCCCTGGGCATAATCTCTGCGGATGCGGTAGATGCGCACACTCGGGTCGTCCGGATTCTCTGCGACGCCCTTCGAGATGATTGCCCCGGGAACGGTACCAACGGCGTATGTCTGACCACCGACGCGCAGGGTCTGCGGATCTCCATCATTGACGATGCCGCCCCAGATCACGCCGTCCTGGTAGATGACCTGATCTGTCGACTTCGGGAAGGTAACGCCCGAGTTGCCGTTGGCGGGGTTGTTGGCAGAATTACCGTCCCGCTGAAACCAGAGGGACATGTTGTTGATATTCATCAGCGAGCGCTGGCCGAAAGCTCGCGCTTCCTGGGCCACCTTGGCAGCCGGCGCCGGACGCACGTCGCGAGCGGCGGCGGGCCCCGCCAGGGTCACAGCCCCGACTGCCAGCGCCGTTGCTGCAGCGGTGATCATCCTCATGGTTGTTTTCCTTCCATCAGACAGAATCAATTTTGAATCAAGGGGATGCGACGGTCTCATGCCCTATATCCCCAATTCGATGCCGAAGCGTATCTGCCTCGGCTCGTCCAGGAGATCACCACCTTCATTGAACCAGTAATGCTGGCGGTTGGCCAGGTTGATGGCCTGATACAACTGTTGATACGACAGGCCGCCGCTGGCGGAGATGATTTCTGTGCTCAGATCAGCGTTGGTGAGGAAACCATCATCCGTGGTATTGCCCGTGCGCTGGTAGACATTCACCGCGTTCCTGCGGTTGAAGAGGTTCTCGACGTAGCCGTAGGCCTTGGCGTCCATACCGAGGAGATTGAAGCCCTTGTCAACCCGCAGATCTACCTGGAAGGTCCACGGCGTGTTCGACTGGTTGATCGATTCGAGAGGCTTGCGATTTCTCGGATCAAAGCTGTTCAGGATGCCGCCATTTTCGGCGCCGCCCTGACCCAGTGAGCCTGTGGAGTAGGTGAAATTGTGGCCGCTGGTGAAGGTGAACAGGGTGTTGATACCCAGCTGACTGAGGATCGCACCGCCGTCATCCGCACCCCAGCGGTAGTCGAAATACATCGAGCCTCGATGCGTTTCGTTGAAGTCCAAGGGCGAAATGATCGTCGGCAGGTCGGAGTCGTTCTCGATTCCGGAGATACCGGATACCGTCGTTGAACCTGTGCCGCGCGCATCCGACAGCGTGTAGTAGAGCTCGGAGCGCAGGCGATTGGTACGCCGCAGTTTGAAGACGAACTCGACGCCCTTCGTCGTGGCGAAGTCCCCGTTCTGCAGATAGCTGAAGACTTCGGCGTTGACGGCCGTGGAGGCGACGTCCTGACGGGCGATCTGGATCTGGCCCTTCACGTCGCGATAGAAACCTGTGATGTCGAAGGATGCAACATCATTGAACTGACGATCAAAACCGATCTCGTACTGCGTCGTCCGCATGGGCTCGATGTCGAAGGCCGTGGGCTGGGGGTTGTAGTTCTGGCCGCCCAGCTCCTGGGACAATTGCGCCCCACCGGTGAACATGTCACGCATCGCCGGCATCTGCGAGAAGCGCCCATACTGGACATGAAACACCGTGCGATCCGACACCGGAAACGACATTCCCAGACGCGGGCTTATCTCGGTGTACGTCGCCGTCTTCTCCATGGAACTGACATCGATCGTGTAGTTGGTGGCGTCGCGCACGGGCGAAGCCTGATCCTTGAAGCGCCAGCTGTCGACATCGAAGTAATCGATACGTAAACCCGCGTTCAGAATCAGATCGTTGTACTCGATCTTGTCCTGAATGAAGGCTGCTCCGAGAACGGGCTTACGTGGCGCATCGAGACCGGACACATCTGTCTCGTTGCCGTAGACATCGTAGCCGAAGTAATCATTGCGCATCGTGTTGCGCAGCAACGCCTGAAACTCAGCCTCATTGCCCTGACCGGCGGGCGTACTCTGCGAGGTGGTGATCAACTCATCAAGAATTGCGCCCTGGGTGATCTCCCCTGCATAGTAGCGATCGCACACCGCATCAAGGGCAGGGTAGGTGTTGAGAATCGCCGAGCGTACAGAGTTGAGAACCGCCTGGTAGCGCCGGGTCGTCCATTGCTGATAGTCGAAGCCGAACTTGAGCTCGTGGACTTCCGTCTGCTTCGTCAGGCTGCTCCCGACACTCCAGTAGGTGTCCTTCTCGTTCAGGTAAAAGCTGCCGCGATCATCGCCGTCGACGAAGGATGTTGGCGTACCCGGCCGATTGAAGGGGAATCCGGAAATATCGAGTGGTGCCGGATTGGTGCCTGCGCTGCTGTAGGTGGTGAAGTCAGGATTTGCATTGGCGACGGAGAAACTGTCGTTGTAGACCCACCAGTTGT
>JAQCJA010000307.1 GCA_027593305.1 bacterium | reverse complement strand
ATCAGCCTCGAGTGCCAGATACTGCTCCCAGTCGAAGGCCCCGGGGGCGATCGGCTGAAATGGTACTGCGCCATATCGCCGCAAGCGGCTCTGCAGCCGTTGTGTCAGTTCCGCATGCCCGTCCTCGACCACGTCCAGCGTCGGCGCCTGCCGCAGGATCGCACTGCCATGCTGCAGTCGCAGTTCAGCCGCTCCCCTGTCGAACACGAGAAACGGACGATCGCTGTCGATGAGTCCGATCAGAGCCTCAAGGGCGTCGTTGATGCGTGCCAGTTCGGTATCCGCCCGAAGAACAGTGGACATGGCAAGGATCAGTGCCGCAGCAAGTCGCAGAAGTCTCACAGAAGCGGGACGGACTCAGAAGACGTAGACCGGCCAGCCGGTCTCGACGTTCTCGTACAGGTAGGTGAGGTCCTGTTCCCCGACACGCACGCAGCCATGGGTGATATTCCTGCCGAGATTGATCTCGTACAGCGTGCCGTGAATCATGATATCCGGCATGAAATAGATGGCGTGGCTGCCGAGGGTCCCTCGTTGAAAGCGCCGCGGGTCCTCCGCGAACACCGGGATATCTTCGCCGGCTTCAAGGAAGTCCCACTCCGGCCGCGTCCAGATGGGATCACTGACCTTGCGCAGCACCTGAAAACGCCCCTTGGGTGTGGTAAAAACCCAGGTGTGTTTGTACGCCTTTGGGCCCTCAAAGCGGCGGGCAGCACCGGTCGCGCACAGAGCCTCACGCAGCACATCGTGCTGGCGATCACGGAGCAGAATCCGATTGTCCCGGGTGTCGATCACAACGTAGGGAGTTGCTGCCTGCTGGCGCTCGGCCAACTCCGCCAACAGCGAACGGTGCCGCGCTCCCTCGTCTGCAGTCGATGGCCGGGCGATCAGCAACAGGCCAAGAAGCAGGAAGGTTGTCCCGGACAGGGTTCCTGCGAATACAGAAACGGCCGACGAAGGACATTCCTTCATCGGCCGGCTGTGAGCCTTGTAGAATTGTGCAGTCATCTGGAAGATCCGACCAGCAGGGCCGATCCTCAGATCATATCACATCGTCGAGCCGCGCATATACCAGGGCGTGTTGGCTATGACCAGTTCATGGTACCGTGCCGTGGCTGTCTCAACACCAGTGGCGACGGCGACAGCCTTATCTTTGGCCCCGGCGGCCTTGCTCGTGGCCGTTTCAAAGTCTTCCCGCGAAAGGGCGGAGCGTGCCGTGCTCAGATCGGCGTCCGCTGAATCAAGACTGCTGCGCAGTTGGTCGATGTCACCCTCAGTGCCCTTACCTGCTGGTGCGGCATCCAGGCTCGTACGAGAGTCCTGAACTGCCGTTGAGGCCGCTGCGATGGCAGATTCTGCGGCACCCTTGGCTCGCGCCTTGGCCTGCTGTGATGCGGAAGTCGCCCGATCTGCCTTCGCTTTGGCGTCAACGATTTTCGGCGCCACCGTATCCCAATCCTTGAACATCTTCTCAGATTCGGCGGCAAAAACTGCCTTGGCATCATCGAATGAACTCTGTGCCGACGACAACTCGCTGCTTGCGTACTTCTCAGCACCCGCAGCGCGAGCGCCGTCGAGAGCAGTCTTGGCCGCATCCAGATCGGCCTGAGGTGGATCACCGCCGCAACCCGACAGAGTGGCGACGGCAAATAAACCCAGGATGATCGGTGCGAAAAAACGCGTCGCGACCCGCTTCATGGTCTCCTCCAGCCCTTGTGCTTGAATATGCTGTTCTTGAATGCTTCCTGTATGGCGGAATACCGCATGTAAGTAACGGTGGGGAAACTACATACTGCCGCAAAGGCTTGTCAAGCGAAAAGCCTCAAAGCCATCGCGGGGCCTCTGCGTCACAGTTGCGGTCACAGTGGCGGTCGGGCCCCGGTCCGTTGGCGGTCGGTTTCTTCCTTCACCTCTTGGTTCAGTTGGTTGTATTCGGTCTCAAGGACCTCGACCTCAGCACGGGCCGGAGCCAGTTCGCTGCGCGTAGCAGCCAATTCGGCTTCTGCCACCGCAATTCGCTCCCGCAGATGCTGTTTGGCTTCGTCGGCCCGAGCCAGCCGCGGTTCGATCGCTCTCCGGTAGCGCACATAGTCAACCACGACCTGTGCGGCGAAGAACACACAGCCCACGGCAAGCGCGGCGATCACCCATTCCATGTCAGATGTCTCTCCAGCCCTCTGTTACCGAATCGTCTGGCACATCATCCCCCGTGTCATCCCCCGTGTCATCATCGCCATCCTCATCCTCCGGGTCATCGTAGAGCCAGCCGCAGCTGCTGCACAAGGGTGTGTCTTGCTCCACTCGCGCCCCGCATCCCGGGCAGACGCACTGCCTTGGAAGCAGATAATACAGCAGGACGACAGCCAGGAGCAGTGCCGCAAATCCGGTCGACAACAGCATGGGATCACACCGGACCCGTCAACAGCTTTCTGGCCCGCGTCGTCAACCCTGAGCCGCGCTGAGGGCAACGATTCGGGCGTCCGCGGCGCGCAGCCGCAGAGACAGATTGCGGGAGATATTCAGGATCATCGTCATCTGCACACGTGGACTCCGGGTGAAGAGGCCGCTGAGCTGTTTCTTCGGAAAGGCAAGTGTGCCGCTGTCGACCGTCGCCCGGATGTTGGCAGACCGTGGCAGAATGTCGATCAGAGACATTTCACCAAAGAAATCGCCGACCTCATTCAGCGTCGCCAGGGAAACGCGGCGCCCGCCGGATTCCCGTTCGACCTGCACGGCCCCCGACGCCAGGACAAAGAGGCAGTCGCTGGCCGTACCCTCCTGAACGATGATCTCACCGGCGGCATGCCGCCGGCTTTCTGCGATGGCCAACAGGGACTGCAGTTCTTCGGCGGACAGTCCCACGAGCAGTGGCAACCCTGTAAGAGCTTGGTTCTCAGGCATGCGAGGGACCTTGCGAGCGCCGGCGGTGAATTGTCAAACGCTGCAATATAGCCGTCGATCGCCGTTTCGGTCAACATGTATAATCGACTCAACCGCTTTAAAATCTTGTACTTGAGCGCGTTTTTCCAGGTTCGGTTGCTTGGCTTTCAACCGCCCCGTCGACTGCGGCTCACCATACGGATCTGTCGACGCCGACGCCAGCGACTCGGCTTCAGTCGTTGTCGGCGCCCCATCGGCACCAGAATCGCTCCCTCCTGCTCCAATTCGACGAGCACGTGGTTCAGACGATCCGGGTAATTGCTGATGATCCCCTGGACGCCCATCTGGATGACGTCTCGCAGTACGGCCTGTTCATCAACCGTCCAGGTCCACACGGTGACACCGCGCTTGCGCATCTCTTCGAAGAAAGGCGGGGTCAGGGCGGCGTGCCAGACGTTGAGGATGTTGGCCCCCACTTCCAGGACCTCTCGGGCCACTCGCCTGGCACGCATACGTGCCGGAGAAGTCGGCAGCTTGCCCAGGAGCAACGCCGTCGGCACCGATGGGTCGACAGCATTGCTGCGACGCACCGTCTCGGGAGAAAAGGACTGTATGATGATCTGGTCCACCACATCGACTTCATGGGCGACCTTCAGTACGTGTTCGGCGAGCCAGTCTGCCTTGATCTCAACCACAGCCAGGGCCCGGTGACGCAACAGGTCAAGGGCTTCCTGCAGTGTCGGTATTTGTTGGCCGACGAACTGGGACCCGAACCAGGCGCCCGCGTCTGCTTCGCGCAGTTGCGCGAAGGTCAGTTCGGCAACCGGACCCTCCCGGTCCGTTGTCCGGTCGATGGTCGGATCGTGCATGACGACGAGCACGCCGTCGCGGCTGGCCCGCACGTCGAGTTCAACGGCGTCGACGCCCAGTTGGATCGCCCGCTCAAAGGCAGCAAGGGTGTTCTCCGGGGCCAGGCCGGAGCCAGAGGCGCCTCGATGGGCGACACGGACGGGATGGATCAACAGAATCGCCTCGCCGACTCAGGCGCCGAACTTGGCAAGTCGACCCGCATGAGCAAGGGCCAGTGCCATCAGCGCCGTCGACGGAATCTGGCCGAGGCTGCCCGAGGCACAACTGCGTTCGCTCAACTGAGCGCCGTGCACGGGGATGCAGCGGCCACTGGCGATGACAGTCGGAACCGGGTGCCAGCTGTGGGCGCGCATGATGGAGGGCGTCGAATGATCTCCGGTCACGATCAGAACGTCGGGTTCCAGTTCGAGAATCCTGGGAATGCGGGCATCCACTTCCTCCAGCAGATGAACCTTCTTGTCGAAATCCCCATCCTCACCGGCACTGTCGGTCTTCTTCACATGTACATAGTAGAAATCCTCATCAGGATGGTTACGCCAGCGTTGCTGCAGCAGATCCAGCTCCGCATCGACATCCCAGTCTGTTTCGGGCGTTTCCATACCAACAACGCTGGCAATGCCACGATACATGGGGTAGCCGGCGATGCCCACCGGGTGCAGGCCGTAGACCTGCTGCATGGATGGCAGTTCCGGGTAACGGCCGAAGCCACGGATCAGCACCATGTTGGCCGGCGACTCGTCTGCAAGAATGTGCCGCACCTGATCGAGGAACTGGTTGGCCACAGCGACCATACGCTCATCAGCAGCCGTCGCCGCCTGCAGCGGCAGGGGCAGATGCCCCGTCACCTGCGGATCTGAATCGGTAACACCATCGGACAACCCCTCCCCGCGGAACACGACGGCGGCGCGATACTCCATTTCCGCTGCGACGGTGACCTTCACACCGGGGATGGTGATGTCCTGCAACAAGGCGCACAACCGCACGCAGACGTCCGTGGGTATACGCCCGGCGCGGCGATCGGTGACCAGGCCAGCATCGTCAACGGTGCAGAAATTCAACCTCGCTGCCACGTCCCCAGGCTTGAAATCCAGCCCGAGACCAAGGCCAGACAGAGCCCCGCGACCGATCGAACTCGTCCAGGGATCGTAGCCGAACAATGCCAGATGGGCAGGGCCGCTCCCGGGCGTGAAGCCGGGCCCCAGGGGTGATATCAGCCCGGTGCTGCCGCGCGCACACAGCGCATCAAGATTGGGCAGATTCGCCGTCTCCAGCTCACTCCGACCCGAATCGGGATGTGGCAGACCACCGAGGCCATCGATGACGAGCATGACGATTCTCGCAGAGCTGTCGGTGATGAACAGACCGCGCGTGTAGTCTGAGCTGATCATTGTCTGGCCTCCTCCACCCGGGCCGTATGTGCTTCGTGCGCCATGGCGCCCGTCTCTGCCGGCCGCAGGTCGCGCAGGACCATCTGTGCGGTGCCAACGCCGGAAAACGTATTCTCGGACAACTCAAACGCGGCGTCGACGCGGTCACCGGTGTCGATTTCGTTGGCTGCGGCGCCCTGGCGCCACCATACGGCGGCCCGAGTTCCTCCACCGACGTTGAACGCCAGCTTCAGATGTTCACCCCCTTTGCCGATGCGGGACACAGCGGCCACTTCGAGGTCACGGGCAGCAAACAGGGGCATCCGGTGTCCCTGCCCGAAGGGCTCGATGCGACGCATCAGTTCGACGGTCGACATGTGAATATCTGTGGCCCGCAGTTCGACGTCGATATCCAGTTGTGCCTCCAGGTCTGCCGGTTCCAGTCGCGCGTTGGCGTGATCCACCAAGTTGGCGCGGAACTCTTCGAATTCTCCGGCCTGCAGGGAACATCCTGCGGCTGCGGCATGGCCGCCGTACGTCGTCAGCAGATGGGCGCCGGAACTGATGCCATCGTTGATATCATATGCAGGGATGCTGCGCGCAGAGCCCACGTAGACGCCATTGCGCAGGACGTCGGTGAAGACCACGGCGGGTCGGTGAAACGTCTCGGCCAGATTGCTGGCAATGAGTCCGATGACTCCAAGGTTCCACTCCTCCCCCAGCACACAGATCAGCCGTTCCCGTTCCAGCACGTCGTCGGTGATCAGAGCCTGTGCCTCCCGCACGCCCTGCTTCTGCATCTGCTGCCGCTGGCCATTGAGCCCGTCCAGCTGCTGGGCGAGTCGTCGACCCTCTTCGGCATCCTTCGTGCGCAACAGGGCCAGGGC
Source organism: bacterium (assembly GCA_027593305.1). Taxonomy (GTDB): domain Bacteria; phylum Latescibacterota; class UBA2968; order UBA8231; family UBA8231; genus UBA8231. Next base: position 57 of record JAQCJA010000307.1, on the reverse strand, counting down.
GATGTCCGGTTTCTCCAGGCGGCCGGCAACATTGAGTCGGGGGCCGAGAAAGAACGC
>JAQCJA010000306.1 GCA_027593305.1 bacterium | reverse complement strand
CGCAAGCGCGGATCAGCATCGTGGAAGGACCGGCGGAGTGGGTTCCCCCGGGCAGCAGCGATGTGGCGATCGAGGGAGAGATCGAGCTGGTTGACGGCTTCGCGGTCGCCGGCTACCGGCAGATGCTCAACGATCCGGATCTGGCTGGCATCGAGCTGGACATCATCGACCTGAACTTCGACGAGGTTGCTGAGGTCTCGGTGCCTGATGGCGGCTACGCCCAGGACGAATGGAAGCTCCCCCTGGCCATCCTCGAGAACGATTTCCTGATATCGGCGCCGGTGCTCAAGATCCACGAGATCAGCATGACCTCGGCGATGAAGAACTTCATCGGCGTATTCCCGGGGCTGGTCTACGGTTGGCCGAAGATGTCCGGCTATCCGCCGCGCAGCGGCAACCCGGGCATCCCCCACAGCAGCGAGATCATTGACGAGACGATCACCGACGTCGTCGCCATCGCCGCACCCGACTTCACCCTCGTCGACATGATCATGTCCATGGAGCGCGCCAAGACGGGCAAGTTCGGCGGCATACAGAAGCGGATGAACACGATCCTGGCCAGCGCCGATGTCGTCGCCGCCGATGCGATCGGGGCGCTGTTGATGGGACTGAACCCGGCCGATGTCGAGCATATCACGCTGGGCGCGCGCAAAGGTCTCGGGCAAGCCGATCCGAAGATGATCAAGGTCAAGGGGAGCCCTCTCGAGCAGGTGGCAGCGCGCTTCGAGAAGACGCCGGGTGACTGGGGACGCCACTACGGTCAGGGCAACCGGACCTGGGTGCTGCAAGGGCCGCTTGCCAGGAACCAGTTCGCCGACGGGGCCGAACTTGTCGACGTCCGCAACCCCGGCGTTGTAGCCGGTCAGGACGGATGGTCGGTTCCGGTGTTCTTTCACGACGACAAGATCGACCTGGACAAGCTCTTTGATGATCCCGCCATTTGTGTGGTCTACGCCTACGCCGAATTCACTGCGGACAAGGACCAGGCGGCCGAGTTGTGGCTTGGTTCGGACGAGGGGTTGAAGGTCTGGATCAACGGCGAGCAGGTCTACATGTACGAGGGACGGCGGCGGCACAGGTTGCCGAACGACCGGGAGACGATCCGGATCCACGAGGGTGGCAACACGGTGCTGGTGCGGGCCGACCAGGGGCGTGGCGGCTTCGATTTCAGCCTCAACATCTGCGAGCCGGAGACTGATCCCCGCTACGACGGCAACCGTGTGGCGGGCCTCCAGTTCAGGGCGCCAGCGGGTGATGTTGCGCTGGCTGCCGGGCCGAAAGAACTCACAGTCGAGGAGCGGGACGGTCAGCAGATCCCTGACGACGCCATTGTGCTGGAAGGTGCGACGGTACCTGCCGGTGACGAGAGCCTGCTCAGCGCCCTCGCCGGCGCCCTGCAGCACGTGTCCGGAGAGGAACTCTCGCAGACATGGCTTATGGGTGTCAGTGGCCATGCCTTCCGCTTCCGCATGGCCGACTCCCTGGACTACACGGGTCCCACAGGCGTGGACCTGGCCGAAATGTCGCATCTGTACGCGAACCTCGGGTATGACGTACAGGCCATCCAGGCGGCCCGGGAAGATGCCGATTTCACCGGCAAGCAACTGGCCGCATTCGAGGCGATCGGTGCCAGCATCGACAGGGGCGTACCCGCCATCGCGCGTCTGAGATGGTCCCATGACCTGGTCGTCGGCTACCATCCGAAGCGCGAGCATCTCTACACCATCAGCAGCTGGGGCGGCAGCCTCGAGCCGAGCGCTCTGGACGCGTTGGGCGAGAGCATCCACGGATCGGTAGGGGGCCTGGAGGTACTGCTGCTGGGTGACCGGCATCCGGTCGATGAGCGCTTTGCGGAGCGGGCGTCCCTGGAATTCGCCCTGGCCGAGGCGCACCGGGCGGACGAACTCGGATCACCCTACCACAACGGATTCCAGGGCTTCGAACACATGGCCGCCGATGTTGAGAGCGGTGCCGTGTACAGCAACCGCAGCCTGGCGTTCACAGTTGGTGTGCTTCTCGGGGCGCGCACCGCGGCGGCGGCGTACGTCAGAGACATCTCGGCGAAGTACACCCCTCAGGCAGCAGAACACCTGGTGGCCGCTGCCGACAGCTACGATCTGGAAGTGGAGCAACTGACCGGGCTGGCCGAGATGTTTCCGCATCAGGGGCGGCCGGCTGGCGACATCTCCGATCCGGAGGTGGCGCAGCAAGCGGCGTCCAGGGTGCGGCAAGCCTACCGCTGGGAGCAGCAGGGCGTGGAGTCGCTGGCGCAGGCCCTGGCGGCAATGCCGACATTGCCCTAGTGCTCGGTCAGGCGCTGGATGCCCTGGCAGGGCGTGTCTTCAACGTAGACTGCCGTCTCGCATCGACCATCCCGGCATCTCATCCCGCGTGATAACACGGGGATCCTCGTACAGTCTCAGTATGGCGGCCGGGGAGTTGGAGCTCTCTACCAGTTCCGCCCAGGGCATGAAGAAAGTCCAGCGCGGTTGCTCGGTCAGCATCTGCGGTGACGGCAGCGCCGCACACTCACCGATGGCCATGGGCCGGTCGCCAACGATGGGCAGGATGTATTCGTACCACGAGGCAGCAAAGCCCCGATCGTACACGTCAAAGGCGAAAACATCCCAGTACTGCGGGCCGGGGTCATAGTCGGCAAAGTCTCGGCTCAGATCCTGCATATCCCAGACCCAGATCAGGTTTGCCAGGTTCTTTTCCTGCGTCAGGTAGTCGTGGGTAATCTGGTACAGCCGTGCTGTGCCGTCGGGGCCGGGACGTCCCCCCCACCAGAACCGACGCTGATTCATCTCGTGCAGCGGCCGGAACAGGACGACCACCCCCTGCTCCTGCAGGTACTGCAGATACACGGCGACGCTGTCGAGACGCTCCTTCCAGGCCGCATTCAACGGCGAGCCAGCGGTGATCAGTTCCGTCCATTGCACCTCTGACAACAGATCATTGATCACACCTGGATCCCAACCGCAGGGCTCACCTTTGTCTGGCGGACATGTATGCAGCATGAGGTTGACCATGGCCCCCTGCTGCCACTGCCTCTCGGCTTCGTGGATCATCGTCCAGCGGTGTTCGATGTTGTCCCGCTGAAAGAGAAAATCACCGCTCCACAGAGCCGGCACCCCCCCGGTCTGCGCCTCGATGAACTGGGTCCACCGCGCCGGATCTGAGTTCGGCTCGCGATTGTGCTGGCCCGACAGGGTCTGCCGTCCGGAGATGCTGTAGAGAAAGTCGAGGACCTCGGCTCGTGCTGACTCGATGTCGGAGGCTTCCGGCACAGTGGCCGTTTCCGTCGGGTTGCGACACCCGGTCAACGACAGACTGAGCAGACATACGAGCAGGTAGTTCAGATCGACCGGCCTCTCCAGATCAGTGTCAGTGTGTGACGCCAGGGCATGCGCAGGTTACCGGCAAAGGATGGCCGGAGTCGGGCGACGCCACAAGGCCTGGCCGCCACAGGGTGCAGGTCCATGCCTCCCGTCTCCTGGTTCATCAGCAGCCATGTTTGGGAGAACGCGTGCAGATCCATAATCTTCCACTTTCACGATGACCGCCGGCATGTCAGCCGTCATCCCTTTCGATTACAGCTGCGCCGGGGTCCTCATCGATCGGGTCGGAGGGCGAGCGATCCTGCTGTGGGATCGCCTTGGCTTGCTGATCCTGGCAGCGATCACGGCCTTCATCGTCTACTCGCAGGTGGCGACGTACATCCACATTGTGGTGCTCTCGGTGGCGGCGGGGGGTGTGATTGCGCTGGGCATGCCCTCCTCCCACGCAGATCTGAGCCAATGAGTCCCGTGAACGCAGTCGTTGTCGGGGCATGTCAGACCGGCGGCCGCGCTGTACCGGAGACACGGCAACAGAGTGGCGATGGAGTCTCAGTATATCTGCGGCTGCCAGTCGCCGGTCAGATCGTGAGCCCGCCAGTGAGGTGCGACTCGAGCCTACAGCAGGACGGACTCCCTGGCCTTGTAACCGGTCATCAATCGCCCGGCGATGTCCGGTTCGAGGCGTCGCACAACCTCGCGGATCGTCACGCCGGACATGCGGTGCAGCCGCGGCGCCGACCACCCGATGGTGAGTTCTGGGCGTTGGCGTGATAGGTCCCGCAGGACCCAGCCGATGGCTTTGCGGATAAAGAACTCCTTCTCCTCCAGCATCATATCGGCATACCGGCTGAAGCGCGCGAAGTCGCCTCGACCCTCACGCAGTGGGAGGAGATCGGCCAGCAACGCCGCCCGTCGCATCCAGAAGTCCTCGTCTGTCGCCCACCGATCCAGAACTGGCGTCGCCCCACTCAGAGACTCAAGCAGCAACCCTGCCTGCGTCGCGAGGTTGTCGAGCAGTGCCCAGCCTCGGCACTCACGCAGCAGGCGTTCGAGCAGGGGCAGGTCAGGGCGGCGCAGAACATCACGCCTGAACGTAATGATCTCGATCGCCGCCACCCGCCGCTCGTGGATCGGCTCCTGCCACAGGGCGCGGACCAGACCCGTGACAGCGGCTCGCTTCTCGATCGGCGTGTCAACGAGGAAGTGCTTCACTGTGCCACGTATGACCGGCACGGTCACGCCGAAATGCTGGAGATCACTCTTCAGATACGCTTTCTCACCGACGGCGCGCTCGGGCGTACCGAGATCTTGCAGACGTCGACTCAGGTTCTCTGCCAGCTTGCCGTAGTCCATCCGCACGCCAGATCAGACCGGCCCGATCAATTGGAAGCGGTGTGACTCCACATCCTCCCCATCGCAGTAAACAACCTCTCCCTCGCCGGCGATCTCGTACATGGTCACTCCCGCTTCGATCAGTTCCTGCCGTGCCCTCTTCACGCTCGGCACGGCGAACACAAGCTTGTGTGGATTGTCCGGGCTGCCCGTCGGGCTGTGGTCAGGCCCTTCCGCGCTGAAGGCCTGGTGAAAGGCGATCCTCGTACCGCTGCCCGCGTCCAGTTCCGCCCACATCCCGTTTCCCACGAAGGGGATGATCTTGTCGAGTGTTGCCGGCATATGCTGATCCTGATCTGTGGTGGTGATGATCTCGGTCCGATCGGTCCGATTGGTCCGATTGGTCCGAACGACGGAAGGCCATTATCGTGCGTCGGTCAATGCATGTGGGCTCAAACCGGTACCGAAGGTACCATGGATGCCCACAGACTGAATCCATTTTTGCAGTGATCCCTCAATTATTCATTGACAAGCGGCAGCTAACGACCAAGTTAGTGGCAGATGACACGCGGACGACCCAGACAATTCGAGGAACAACAGGTGCTTGGCAAAGCCGCGCAGCTGTTCCGTGAGCGGGGCTATGCGGGCACGTCGCTGCAGGCACTCAGCCAATCCATGGATATGGGTGAGCAGAGCATCTACAACGCTTTCGGCAGCAAAGAGCAAGTCTTCCAACGTGCTCTGCAGCAGTATTGTGTCGACAGCGAAGGCGGTCTGAGGATGCTGGCGGCACCAGGGGCATCTCTGGGCACCATTGAGGCATTTTTCACCTCTATGGTGGAGTCCCTGAGCAGCGATGCCCCGGCCTGCCTCATCACCAGGACCTGCCTTACGCGTGAGGACGGCGATACCGCTGTGGCTCGTAAAGTCTCTCAACAGATGCGTAGCGTCGAAAAATGCTTTCAGAAAGCCGTGGAAAATGCCGTGGAAAAAGGCGAGGCCCACTGCGATGATCCGAAGAAAATCGCACGCTTTCTCAATATGACCGCACAGGGCCTCAGTGTCCTGGCACGTAGTGGCACCTCAAAAAGGGCGCTGCGTGATCTGGTCGATGTCTCCCTGTCAGTGCTCCGCTGACAGTTTTGCCGCTTTTTTGAGTATCTACCCTAAAACAAAGGATGCAAGTGATGCCACGTTTCTCCAACAAAGTTGCCCTCGTCACCGGTGGAGGCACCGGGATTGGTCGGGCCATCGCCAAGGCTCTGGTCGCTGAAGGCTGCAAGGTCGTCGTCACCGGTCGCCGCGAAGAACCCCTCAAACTGCTCGCCGCCGAACACCCGGACGCGGTTCGCTATGTCACCACGGATGTCACCGCCAAAGGCGCTCCCGCCGCTGCCGTGG
>JAQCJA010000305.1 GCA_027593305.1 bacterium | reverse complement strand
GCCCTGCCATTGGCAGAAGTCGATGTCGGAGTTGTTCAGGTTTTCACCGGCGGCAATGCGCTGGCGATCGGCGGCACTCAACGCCTCGTTGGCGATGCGCCGGTCATCGTCGCTGGCGCGCAGAACCGGGTTGAGCGGGCTTGCCTCCCAATGGATGAGATCGCGGGAACGAACGACCCGTTGCTCGTAGCCCTCGTGTGCTTCCAGGTAGAAATCGTAGTACCAACCATTGGCATACCGCAGGCAATGGGGCGCCGTGTAGCGGTCCTTCGCGTACGTGCATTCAGCGGCTGTCAGTTGCCACTGCTGCAGGTCGGTAGAGGTGGCGAAACGCGCCGTGAAGCGTTGCCCCGCCACCTCGAGTGGCTTGCCGACTTCAAACATCAGCACGTAACCGTCGGCGCCGCGGCACAGGGAGGTGTTGAACAGGCCCCAGCCCGGCAGGTGCAAGATCGAGCGAGACTCCCAGTGCCTGAGGTCCCGCGAGGCGAACAGCAGCAGGTGCTCGCCATCCCAGATGTCGACGCAGGTGACGTAGGCTGTGTCACCGTCGACGAAAGCGCAACCCAGATGGTGGCCGGCGCCAAAGGCGGGTGTCGGTTCCTGTGTTCCCCAATCGACGAAGCGGAAGTAGCTGTCTCCCGTGTTGTTGGGACCATATCCGGGACGCACGTACTCGAAACGATACAGCCGGTTGGCGAAGACGACGGGATTCGCTTCGACGAGATCGCAGTCGAGGGTGCCGAGCTTGTCGATGCGGGGCTTCAAGGCCTGGCCGCCAATGTGGACGCTGCACCGAGCAGGACGACGGCCCCCGTTGCCTCCCGCCGCAGGCATTCCAGTTGCGCGGATGCGCCGATGCCCGCCACCACACGAGTCGTGTCACCCCTGTCGTGGTCGAAGCTCTCCTCGGCGCCATCGGTGAACCGTACCCGTCCCGTCCAGGTTCCCTGGGTGCGGTCCGCGCCGACAGCAAAGGTTGCATGAACAACGCCGTCACCGGAGCCGACGCGAGCACGCCGGATGCAATCGAAGCCTGTTCCGCAGGCTGCGACGTCTACCGTCTGCGTCGCCCGCGGCGATGCCACCACATCACCACGTTGATGGTAGAGCCAGTCGAAGGTGTGTGTGGCGTCGTCTTGCAGTTCGTCGGCAACCAGCAGGTAGGAGGAGCGCAAGAACCGCACTCGCCGGCCCCGATGGACCGTCAACGCGCAGGACCCCGGCCGACGCTCCAGGCTGAGCGCAGGCGCGCAGGTTCGGTGGGCGTACACGTTACCAGGAGCCGCCTGGATCCACATCGGGGACCTGCTCAGGCGTCGGGGCGACGATCACCACGCTGATCCAGATAGCCGTGCAGCATGGTCAAGGCGATCGACTCCGAATAGATGAATACGCGACGCATGTCGTCCAGCAGATCCAATTGCAGATTGCTGGCGCGGGCTGCGTCGGTGTTCTCGTCCTGCAGCCGTTCGTAGTGCACCGTACGCGCCTGCCGCAGTTGTCGTTCCAGTTCGGGCTTGGACCGTACGACCTGTCGCGCCAACTCCGCGTCGCTGGTATCAAAGGCGGCCAGGGAAACGGCGAGATTGGTCAGCACCTTCTGCGAGTAGGCCTCCAGTTCTTCGATGCCAAAAGCCTCATCAGGATGGGCGAACTGCCGCTTACGCTCCAGCAATGGCACAAAATCCTTGCGCACCAACTCCTCCAGATGGTCGAGACTCGTGCCGACATCGAGAAGCTGTGTGGCAAAGGTCGACTGCTCCTCACTGAGGTTGCGCCGCGACACCTGGATCAGGTAGGCGTCGATCTGTTGGTCCATGGAGCGGGCCATCATGCCACGGGCGGCAATGTCGTCCGCCAGGCTGGCGTCGTCGGTTATGAAGCTCGGCAGTACCGAGTCGAGGATCTCACGCAGCAGGTTTCCCAGGCGCAACAACTCACCACGCGACTGTTCCAGCGCCACCGCTGGCACGGCGAGCAGCGCCGCATCAAGATGCACCGCCGTCCAGTCGGGATCCGCGCCCGTGGCGATTTCACGTTCCACTTCATGTTCGGGCACAAGCCGCTCGACAAGGCGCGCGAACTGGGCGCCGAAAGGCAACAGCAGCAGGGTATTGGCGATGTTGAAGACAGTGTGGGCGTTGGCGATCTGCCGCGGCGTTTCGGCGGCGAGCCGGGCCGTTCCCTGCAGATCACTCGACACCGGCGACATCTGCGTTACCAACCACACGAGTTGATCGATGAAGCCCACCCAGAGAAGCACGCCGACCACATTGAACAGCACGTGCACAAGACTGGCGCGCAGGGCGGCACGGGGTTTGCCCAGTGAGGCGAGCAGGGCGGTAACGCACGTACCGATGTTGGCACCAAAGACCAGGGCGATGCCGGCGTCGATCCCGATCAGGCCCTGGCTCGCCATGGCGATGACGACACCCGTCGTTGCCGACGAGGATTGCACCAGGCCGGTAAAGATGGCGGCAACGAGGATGCCGAGAGCGGGGTTGGCCATGTGCGCCATGAGGTCAAGAAAGGGCTGATACGTACGCAATGGCTTCATGGCGTCGCTCATGACACCCATGCCGAAGAACACGAGGCCGAGTCCCATGACCATGGCGCCGTACTGACGCTTCGTGTCGCTCTTCGACAGAAACAGCAGCGCAAAACCACCGGCGATCATGAGCAGCGCCAGTTTTGTCACCTTGAAGGCGATGATCTGTGCCGTGAGGGTCGTGCCGATGTTGGCGCCGAAAATAATGCCCACCGACTGCGACACAGAGAGGATCCCGGCGGTGATGAACCCGACGGTGAGCACCGTCGTCACCGAGGACGACTGAATGACGGCTGTCATCAGGGCGCCCGTGAGGGCACCCATGTAGCGATTCGTCGTCAACCGTGCCAGAACATCCTTGAGGCGGTCGCCAGCCAGGGCCTTGAGGCCGTCCGACATCTGTTCCATGCCAAAGAGGAACAGCGCCAGGCCACCCAGCATGCCCATGGCCATGGTCCACACATCCAGCGAGCCCGTCGCAGCGGCACTGGCACTGGCAGCCAGAGCCGCTGTCGGAATGAGCAGCAGCGCCAGACTGCGTGAGGTGTTGCGCCAGGAGAGTTTCATGGCCGTCTCCTTACGATGCGTCGCGCACCGACAGCACAGGGCAGCTGCAGGCGCGGATGACGTGGTCGGCTACGCTGCCAAGAAGCAATCGCTTGAGTCCACTGTGGCCGCGCGTGCCGATGACGACCAGATCGACCTTCTCCTTCTCTGCCTGGCGCACGAGTTCATCCCCTGGGAGGCCCGGAAGGATTCGGGTCTCGAACTTCTGCTTGACCTTCTTCAGATGTTTGGCAACAAACTCCTCCATCATGCCCGTGGCAGATTCTTCCATGTTGCGGAACAGCTTGCGGCCTAGTTTGCGGGACGAGTAGAAACCGGGGGCCTCGGCAGGCACATGCAGCACGTGCAGCAGCAGCAACTCGGCATCAAAGGCTTCGGCCAGAGACACTTCCTGGCGGACGGCGGCGACAGCAGCCGGCGAAAAATCGATCGCGACGAGGATTTTCTTCATGGGCCCAACACTCCGCGTAGGGGAATCCGCCGCCGCCGAACTCTTCGACCGGCCTGGCCGCCGACGCCCGTGGGTGATAGTCGCTGCAGGGAATGTAGCCGAAGTCGGGGCCTGGCCGCGACACCTCGATTATTGCGGCGACTCCCAGGCACGCCACCGGCTTACGGCGCGGCGCGTGCTCGGTTCGATATACTGCAACGGGAAGGATCCCTCGGGGCCCTGGAACAGCTCCCTGCCACCAAACTCGAGACGTGTCGCTTCGGTCCAGGCCCAATGGGGGCCATCGCTGCCCTGACGGCCATAGAAGAAATTGGCGTCCGTCTCCCAGTCGCCGTACTTCGTGCGCCCCGAATCCCAATCCTGCCGCGGGCGCACATCAGCAAATCGTGTCGCCGCCTGCAGATCCAGCTGGATCCCCAGCGTCACACACTCCTGCCCATGGCGCACCTGCAGGGCCACGGCCTGGCCCGGAAAGTTGACCGGACGGCTGACCGGCGCGAGGCTCACACTCGCCGCCAGCGTCGCAGGGTCAGCGGTCCCAGCGTGCGGGATGAGGGCTGTGCAGAAGACCTGCCGGTGGCCGCGGACGGCACGCCCGGAAACGGACTGATGCATCAACACCTCATCACGGTAGTAGCGCTGCACTGGTTCGCTGCCCTGCCAGGCGCTTTCCCGGCCGATGTAACTGACCAGCAGGCGGCGATCGACGTTGGCTGGTTCATAACCCCGCATGCCGCCGATCCTCGTGTCGAACCAATTGCCTGCAGGCCAGCTGCCGGAAGGCTGCGTCGTCCCCGATGCGGTGATCTCGTGCGTGAAGAACAGATTGCTGACCGAATAGGGTCCCGTCTGCTCGAAGAGGATGGCATCAACGACGACGAACCAGTTCAGCCGTTTCAGGTAGATGACGATGCGGTCGTGGGTGTAACCGGTGTGCGTGTCGCTGGCGCGGGTGCGGGAGAACTCGACTTCGCGGAACGTGCGAAAGTCGATGCGCTCCGTCTGCATCGGGCGATGATGGCCATCTGAGTGCAGAAACTCATACACTGATTCACCCTGGCGCAGCAGGCCACGACGGACGACGGGGCGGGCGTGGTAGTAGTCGGCACGATACTTGCCATTGGGCACCCGTTCACGGTAGCCACCGTCATGCAGCAACAGGACGCCGTCGCTGATCAGGGTCGAGATCGAATTTTCGTCCGAGTGTCCGTGGTGGGCCTTCTCCGCCTCCACCGAGATCGTGTTGCGCATGTAGTCACGAATCGTCCGCCCGTAGTCGGTTTCGGGCTTGTAGTTCAGCAGCAGAAAGGTCGACTCCGGCTCCCAGCCGGAACGAAACACCACCTTCTTGCCGGCCAGTTCCTCCAGCACCTCACGGCTGCCCCAGTCTGGCGGCTGCGCCTGGATCGTATCATCCATCCACTGCGCGCAGTGGACCCAGGCACAGGGATCGCCGAAGAACGCGCCTGGCGCCACCCGCGCCTGCATGCGTCGATACATTTCGCCCGCCGCCCAGCGATAGTGCGGATCCCGGAAGGCGCTGGCGGCACGTTCGAATACCGCGACATAAAGCTGCAGACTCGGCGCCCAGTCGGAGTCGCCAAAATCCGCCAGACCACCAATCGGGCAGAGCAGATTGAGGTTGTACTCGAAATAGAAACGTGTCGTCGGCTCGCGGTAGAAGGCCGCCTGTCGGTTCGACAGATCCACGTAGGGGATGAGGGCACGCGACCACAACGCGTGATAGGATGCGGCATCCTCCACGGTCCAGCCTGTGAGACTGTCGGCGGCAATCTGCCAGCCCAGTTGTTCCCAGTCTGCGCGTTCGGGTCGGTCCGGGCAGACAGCAGCGGCCGCAGCCAGTGTCCAGGCGCGCAGCATGGCGCGATTGTGACTGCCCCACTCGGGGAAACGAAACAACGGTGCGACGCTGTCGGCGATGATCGCTCCGATCGTCTCGTGATCCTCTGCCGTAAGGCACGGATGATGACGCAACATGCCATAGGCTTCACAGTAGTACGGCAGGACGAAGACGTTGCTCTGCGGCGGCACCTGCCCGGAATCGTACATCGCATTGTCAGGGATGTATTCGGCGGGTATCCTGTCGGCAAACTGGCGCAGCGTGCGCATGTGCTGCGTCGCCGATTCGGCCAGGGCGTCATCCTTGTCCTCGACAGCGAGAAAGGCCTCGACAAAGGCGAGCGTCACAGGGTGTCCGGGGGTGCCGACTTCGGCAAACGCATTGGCCTTGCTGAGGTTGTCGAACCACTGCCGCGTCTGCTCATCGTACTGGGTGATCGCCGTACGGCGCCACTGGCGCAACATGTCGACATATGTTGCTCGGTCGGGTGCTGTCATCGGGCATCGATCCACGGGGTAACACGGCTGTAGGCACGCAGCTCACACAGACGCGCGTGATCGAGTCCGTTGGTGGCGGTTACGTGCAGCCGCAGGGCGTTTGCCTGCAGCCGCGTTTCCAGGTCATGCACAACCCGGCGGGTGTAGTTGCCGGTGATCCGCACCAGATCT
>JAQCJA010000304.1 GCA_027593305.1 bacterium | reverse complement strand
GACGCACGCAGTGCGTTTCGCGTTCCGTGCACCACAGGGTCTGTTGGGCGTCGATGAACAGTCCGTGCGCATCCTCCAGCAACTCAAGACCCCATGCGGCCAGAAACGTCCCGTGCCGATCCAGCACGATCATCGGCAGATCACTGCGGCTGTATACATAAACGTGATCGTTCCTGTCGCAGGCAACGGCGGCAATCCAACCCAGGCTGATGCCCGCCGGCAGCGCCCCCCACCCGGGCTCGACGTCGAAGGTGAAAGCTCCGGAGCCAACCTCAGTCAAGGTGCGTCAACCCTTCGGCGATGGAGTATTTCGTCAGGCCCGCCACGGAATGGATGTCGAGCTTGTTCATGACATGCTGTCTGTGTGTCTCGACGGTGCGGACGCTCAAGGCCAATCGGTCCGCGATATCCCGGTTGCTGAGACCACCCGCAATCAGGGCCAGGACCTGACGCTCGCGCGTGCTCAGTTCACCACTCGAACGATCCTCGGTCAGATCCGCGTCGAGCTCGGCCAGCTCTGTGAGCACCAGTGCGGCATGGGCCGGCGGAAAACAGAAATGACCCTCGTAGACACTCTCAATCGCGTGCAGCAGATCTGCCGCCGGGGAGTTCTTTACGACATACCCGCGCGCCCCCACTCGCGCGGCGCGCAGGACATATTCCCGGTTGTCGTAGACCGTGAGGATGACGACACGGATTTCGGGCTGATTGGCCGACAACTGCCGCGTTGCCTCCAGGCCATTGATATCGGGCAGGCCTATGTCCATGACGACAACGTCCGGCCGCAGTTGCTGCGCCAGGAGAACCCCTTCCAACCCACCTGTGGCGCCGCCGCAGACGTTGATGTGGGGCACGGAACTCAGCATGGCACTGATGCCATCACGGACCACGGGATGATCGTCGACAAGCAGCACATCGATGATCGGCCGGCTCACACCAGTTCCTCAAATTCCGGTTCCGCCCGTGAGGGCAAGCAGATCAGCACCTGCAGACCAGGCTCCGGCGTGGTTTCCACGGTTACCGAGCCACGCAGCAATCCGGCCCGTTCGTTCAGGTTCCGCACAACTTCAGCCGGGATCGCAGCAGACGCGCTGGTTGGACCGATCACGGTACACAGAAGCGCCCCATCCTGGCTCTGCTCAATGGCGATCTGAATGCCGGTCGAACCGTCCGGGAGGCTCCAGTGGTTCAGGGATTCCTGCAGAAGTCGATAGGCTGTGATGGCCACTTCTGCCGGCAGGTCCTGCGGAATCCCCGTCAAATCGTGCGCCACAGCATGCCCCGTTCGCAGCGTGAAGCCCTCACAGAGGCTGCGCACAGCTGGCGCCAGACCGAGATCATCGAGCACGCCCGGACGCAGATCCTGTGAGATCCGCCGAACTTCATTGATCGTGCGATCAAGAAGGTCCCTCGTGTGATCGAGGTTCACGCGCACACCCTCTTCGGTCTCGCTGGCGGCGGCTTCGAGACGGAAGCCAGCGGCGCAGAGATACTGGTTCACTCCATCATGCAGTTCGCGGGCCACGCGCCGGCGTTCTTCTTCGGCCAGGCGCACCGTCCGCTGGGAGAAATCCCGCAGTGCCGCCTCAGCCTGCAGCCGCCGCGACACTTCATGTCGCAGGCGCCCGTTGAGTGCATGGAGTTCGCGGGCATGATCACGCATATGGCCGTGGACCGTCGCATGGTCGAGGGCCACGGCCACCTGCTCGAGCAACGGCGCCATGGCCTCGATCCGGCGCAACGTCTCGGCGCGATCCGTCTGACTGCTGCCGGTGGCAAGAACTGCCAGCACGCGCCCGTCCCGCTTGATTGGTATGAAGTAGGAGACGGTTGCCGCACGCACATTGTCGTCGACGTGCTCAAAGCGTTCATCGAAGCGTCTGTCGGCTCCATCGATCACAGTCAGCTGCCCCGTGCGTGCAACCGTGGGCGTGATGTTGTCGTCGTCAAGATCGTACGTCGTGCCGATGATGCGCTGGTCACTGAACACGAGGCGCCCGCCTTCACGACGCGAGACGGTCGGGCTTTCGATGATATCGGCACCCGGCCGGACCCGGCCGATCCCGTCCTTGTAGCGACCTTCGAAGCTCAGGTAATTGCGCGCCACGCAGATCACATGGTTTCGATGGTCAACGACGGCCACCATCAGGCTGCGCAGAATGCCGGCGTGGACGACCTGTTGTGCCATGGTGTCGAGCACGTGGTCGAGTTCGAGGGACTCCAGCGTCGCCGACCCGATGCGCCGTAAGTCCGTAAGCATGCGTTCGCGCTCAGCAGCCGAGGCGGAATCGTATTCGGAATCCTCGAGCAGATGGCGGTAGTTGGACACGTCACGGACGATGCCCTCAAGGACCAGCAACTGTCCGTGCGCGTCATAACTGGGCAGGGCGCGTTGTTCCAGCCAGATGACGCTCCCATCACGCCGCAGGCAGCGGAGTGCCACCGGACTGGAAAAATCGCCGGCGTCGATGTACTGCTGCAGCAACAAACGATCATCGGCGTGGACGATGTCGAGAATCAGCTGCGGGTTGTCACAGAACTCAGCTGCCGAGTAGCCGCACAGATCAGCGATCCCAGGGCTGATGTACTCGAAGCGCTGCAACGGGAAGCAATAGCGAAAGACAAACTCCCGGCCGTGCTCGATGAGCAAGCGGAAGCGCTCGCCGCTCTGCCGCAACTCCTCCTCCGTGTGCCGGTGCCTCGCCAGTTCGACTTCAAGCCGCGCCTGGAGCCCCGTCGATTCTGCCGTGCGTGGCCGATGTTCCATGAGCGCCTAACCTAGAGGCCCCATCGGTGGCGGGCAATGCTCATTGCAGCAGCACGATCTTCTCGGCAATGGCGTAACGTGTCAGTTCGGCGACACTATGCAGGCTGAGCTTGCGCATCAGGCGTTCGCGGTATGTTTCCACGGTGCGCACGCTCAGGCAGAGCTTGTCGGCGATCTCCTTGTTCAGCAACCCCTGCGCCAGCAAACCCAGTACCTGCTGTTCCCGAGGGGTCAAAGGGGCACCCGAAGATGCGTCTGCGGAATCTCTGGAATCCTGGCCCAGGTGGTGGGTGATCGCGGGATCGTAAAAGACCTCGCCCCCGGCAACGGTTCTGATGGCGTGCAGGATCAGTCCGGGAGCCGCGCTTTTGAGCACATAGCCCCGAGCGCCCGCATGCGTTGCCTGGCGGACGTACTCGGCCCCGTCATGCATGGTTAGAATAATGACCACAGCCTCTGGTTGCGCCATCAGGATTTGTCGTGTCGCCTCGATACCATTGATGCCGTCCATGGACACATCCATCAGAATGATGTCCGGCTGCAGCTGGCTGGCGAGATGGACCGCTTCCTCGCCTGAAAGCGCATGGCCCACGACGGTCGTTTCCGCCATCGGTGCCAGCAGCGCCTGAATCCCTTCCAGCAGGAAGGGATGATCGTCAGCGACAAGCAGACGCACTTTGCTGGACTCAGGCATCCGTGGACTCACAGTGAAAAAGAGCGGGGCGGGCTGGAATTCAAAGCAAACGGATCGACCACCGCCATTTGCTCCCAGGCAACGATTTGCCGCATATAAGACTTGGAGGTCTTGTCCATGCCTACTGTGAAAGAGAGACACACATGATGCGCAATGCTTTCCACTTCACCTGTGTGAGTCTGGCGTTCATTCTGACAGCAGCACACGCACAGAATCCCGGTTCCATCACCTGGGATCCGAAAGGTTCAACGCATGACGGCAAGCCTTTCGTCGAGGTCGCCGCCGGCGTTGGATTGACGAAACTGGGCCTGCCGGGGTCTGCCAACCCGGCGGGAGCCGGCGGTGGGTCTGGTGGGGTCTACCTCTTCGGCTTCGCCAGCGCCGTTCCTGGCGCCAACGGGCCCACCATTGAGCAAATGGAACTCGGCGGCTCCGACCTGAAAGCCGGAACCCGGCTCGTGCTGGAGTTCACCAAGGCTGAGCAGGATCGCATCAGTTTCGTCGCCATGATGGCCGACGCCTCGGCACCCGGCAATATCGGCGTTCGTGTGTTGTCGCCCACCCGTTTCCAGATCACGGCGACCATCGTTGACCCCGTGCTCTCGGAATCCAACAATCCCGACAACCTGACGGCGGCCTTCGGTCTCATCGTGCAGGCTTCCCAGGGGGCCACGGAGCTGTTCAATTTCCGCGGCACGACGTTCGTCACCGACATGGTGTGGACGGACCTGGAGCCCCTGGCACTGAGTGAACTGCCGCAGTTGCGTGATCCGGCGGACTTCGGCGGCTTCACCACCGGTCTGGCAGCCAAGGGTGTCTCCGCCTCTGGCGGCACAGCCAGCTTCAGCGCATTCATCCCCGAGGCGCTGTTCGTTGCCGCTCGGGAGTATGGTGTTGACGTGACCGGAGAAAACTGCCTCGGCTATCGCTCCTATGTCCAACTCACCGGATCGGAAGATGGTTTCCACAAGCTCAACGTACCCGCCGACCAGCCGCAGCCGGCGGCAACGTTCGACGTGGATGGCAATGGCGCAGCTGATCCCATGTGGAGCTACCGGATTACCAACTCCGAGTGGTCGCGCCAGGCGCTGATGTTCGGCAAGATCGATTCCGATCCCAACAGCCCCACCGCCGTCGGGCACGACACATGGGGGCGCCTCAAGGAGAGTGTCAGCGGCAACTGATCCGCAGGACAAGCCAAAAAAACAGGGCCATCCCGCCGGGGATGGCCCTGTTTTCATTGCTCCGACTGCCTGTAACAAAGCCCTGCCACGCACCATCAATCGTCGCGTGGCACTGCCAGCATTCGCTCCAGGGCCTTGCGGGCCCCTTCGATGACATCATCGTCCAGTTGAATCTCGAAGCGCTCATCCGCCAGGGAAAAATAGACATCCTGCAGACCGGTGACCTTCATGTACGGGCAGTGCAGACGACAGCCGATACAACCGTCGGCGGAGACGAACTCCTTGTCCGGATAGCGCTTCCTGAGCTGGTGCATCATCGCTTCTTCCGTGGCGATGATGAACGTCTTGGCCTCGGGGTAGCGACCCACGGCAGTGAGCATTCCCGTCGTTGAGCAGACCTCATGAGCGGCGGCGATGACATCTTCGCGACACTCGGGGTGGGCGATGATGATCGCCTCGGGGTATTCAATGCGAGTGCGGTCGACGCTGGCTTGCCGCAGGACATCGTGTGTCGGGCAGACGCCGTCGTAGGCAATGATCTCCTTTTCGGGTACCTGCCTGGCAACCCAACGGGCCAGATTCTTGTCCGGGGTAAACAAGACCTTGTCGGTATCGAGGCTGCGTACGACAGACACGGCGTTTGCTGAGGTGCAGCAGATGTCGGACGCGGCCTTCACTTCCGCCGTGGAGTTCACATAGGTGACGACGGTGTGGTCCGGATACCGTGCCTTCCACTCGTACAGACTCTCCACCGTGATCGAGTCTGCCAGGGCGCATCCGGCCCCAAGATGAGGCAGGAAGACGCGTTTGTCCGGGCTCAGGACCTTGGCCGACTCGGCCATGAAGTGCACGCCACAGAACACGATAATGTCGGCGTCGGTGTTCGATGCTTCGATCGACAGACCCAGAGAATCACCGGTAACATCGGCCAGATCCTGAATCTGCGGAATCTGGTAGTTGTGGGCCAGGATGACGGCATTCTTCTCCTTGCGCAGGCGGTTGATCTGTTCGATCAATGCACCTTCCGGCAAGTGATTGAAAACCGACGGTTCCGTAGCTGATTGGGATGCCAGCGTCATGATTCACTCACCTTCGCACCTGCATCCAGGGGAATCGACCCGGTGCCATTGGGGAATACACGCCAGAACTCCTTGCGGATCAGACCCGTCACCATCGCACTCTTGCTGATCCCGTGGTAGTGAGCGATGGCTTCCAGCATGAGGAAGTCGCGGTCGGTCGACGAGAACGTACGTGGACGAGCGCGGTCGCTTTCGGGCTTCACGGTAACAGACATCACAGACTCGCGAGAATGAGGCAATCCAGTGAAGGACAAATAATAAAATTGTTAACTTATGCGTAAATCTTAATAAATCTAACGAGTAGACTTTATAGGACTTCGCCATGAGAGTCAAGAGAATTCTCTACGCGACGTACACAAGCGAAGATCAGGACACAA
>JAQCJA010000303.1 GCA_027593305.1 bacterium | reverse complement strand
AACCCACGCGGCGTCAAACGCAAGATGAGCAACTACCACGTGCGACGATCCAGCACCAGCCAACCTCTCCACGTCCCCATGGACTTCCGCATTGAAGTAGTTAAGTGAAGTGTATTGCGCCTAAAGGCTGCTCTCAAACGAGCGGATTTCCCTGGCTCCGTCGAGTACACCGAATTCCAGATGGAAGTCACGGACCGCACCTGGCTGCAGGGCTTCAAGGGTGCCATGGCGGCGGTTCCAGGCGCGGCCCAGAACACTGCAGTTCCCGGGCTCCACACCCGTCACGTAGGTCCCCTTCTGGAAGTGCTGCCACTGGTTCAGGATGGGCATCTCCTTCCGGGGAAAGGTCCACGTCAGACCCAGACCGAGACGCTCATTCACCAGTCCGACACGCACATTGCCCTGTCGGTCTGCCGTTGGTCGATGCACGTAGACATCATCGTGCGCTTTGGCTCGCGGTGCCCCAACCGTCGTGTAGGCCTCCGGGCCGACCTGACGGTCCTCGCTCCACTCGGTCGACTTTTCTGACTTCAGCAGCAGACGGGCACCCCGGTCCAGCAGGGGCCAGCCGGGGTTCGTGTGGTAGACGACCATGAGCGGCGCCGGGTCACTGCCCAGATTTTCCACGCGATCATGGATGCAGATCCGCCTTTCACCCAGGACGGTGGAGATCTCGCGTGTCATCTCGAGGCAGTGGCCAAACATGATGTGCTCGCGCATGCGGCCACCGACACGGATCACGTAGTCATCCCCCTCCCAGTCGCCCCGGGCATAGACGTTCCTGGCCGGTATGTAGGAGAGGCGGCCGTGCAGCCCGAGTTCTGTGCCTTCTACTTCGGGGTCGACCTCCGGGTGGCCTACAAAGCTGAGGCCGCATGTGGTGAGCAGGCCGAGAAACGAGCCACGCATCCAGTCGTTTCCGGCAGGCTCGTAGAATGCAGGACCAACGTCCCCGGTCTTGGAGCGAAAACAGAGAGACATTCCTTTGTAGCTGGCCGAAGCGATGTCGAGGGCGCGTCCTGGCAGCAGCGAGAAGTTGAGACCCGAGGCGTTTGTCACTTCCACGAGACCGGCGCCGCGCTCGTTGCCCTCGGTCAGTTCCGCGCACCGGATGTTGGCGACCTGGCTGATGTCGCCAACATGATCGAGGATCTGTCGACGTGTGTAGGTACGTCCAAAAAGTGTGGCCATCTCACGATCCTTTCATGTCAGGTTTGTGCCGCGTAGTGCGCCGGAAGACCGACACCGGGATGAACCCGAGACCGGCACCGCCTTTTCCAGATGTGCTCCATATCAGAGATCTTGCCAGGGCCGCCAGCACCAGCGACCTCCAGCATATAACAGAGCGAACCCACCTTGCCATCTGCAGACCCTCCGGAGGCGGCCACGTGGGTTCGGTAGATTCTCGGTGCGCCTGCGGCATGCACTCGGAGCTCTCTGATTTTCATGCCGTAACCTCAGGTCCACACACGACTTCCGGGTTTGTCAAAAAGGCTGCCTCACGAGATTGGAAAGGGGATTGTGTCACACGCCGGATGCTCGGGGCCCAGTCTATCCGGGTGCGAGGGAAGCGTCAAGAAAGGCACTCCCCTTGACAGGCAAGCCCCCGAGGGAACTATTTATACGATTCTGCGACAACGCGATCGACTATGAAGAAACTAATCTCAATAAAGAATCTCACCGCCGGCATGTTTCTCGACGCCGATGTTGTCGTCGAGGAGTCTGGTGGTGAAGAGCCGGGCCGTTTCCTTGAGCCGCGTAACGCGGTGCGCACCGGGTCCGGGGAAAAACGTGCCCGACTGACCGGCAAGATGCACGAGCGGATCGAGAAAAACGGCGGCTTGATGGTCTCCTCCGACGCTCTCGTGGATCGATTGCGCGAGACGGGCCTGTCGATGGTGACCATTGACACGGACAAGGGGGGTGACCTGCCCGATGGGGTCAAACCCCTGACCGACCCGACGCGAAAACCGCCGCCACCCGGGCGCCTCGTCCACTATGACGAGGAACTCGAACGGGCCACCGAGATCCGTGATGCCACGACGGATACGCTCAAAGAAGCCATGGCCGATGTCGCCTCCGGTAAGGGCGTCGATGCCGAGAAGATCAACGCTGCCAGTGCCGTGATCACCGAGTCGGTTCTGCGCAATGTTGACGCCATGGTGTCACTGACGCGAATCAAGAAACACGACCCGTACACGGCCATGCACTGCATGAACGTCTGCACCCTCGTCATCGCCGTGGCGCAGGCCGATGGTGTGGATCCCGGATACCTGCCCATCATCACTACCGCGACGCTGCTGCATGACGTTGGCAAGACCCGAGTCCCTCTCGAGATCCTCAACAAGCCCGGACGCTTCGAGCCGTCGGAACTCGAGGAGATGCGCAAACACGCGCTGTACAGTGGCCAGATCATGCGTGAGGAGGGTGGCTTCAACGACGAGCAGGTCGCCATTGCTGAACAGCACCACGAGATGCTCAACGGCAAGGGGTACCCATACGGTCTGAAGGGGGACGAGATCCACCCCTACGCACGGATGACGGCTGTTGCCGACGTCTACGACGCCCTGACCGCCAAGCGGGTCTACAAGCCGGCGATGCCCATGTATCAGGCGCTCATGGTGCTGCACAAGAATCGCGGCACCGAGTTTGATGAGCATTTTGTCGAGCTTTTTGTAAAGGCCCTGGGTGTTTATCCCGTAGGCAGCGTCGTGGAACTGAACAACAAGGAAATCGCCGTCGTCTACGAGCCGAATCCCGAGAACTCACGCAAGCCGACCCTCGGCATCCTGACGATGGCCACCGGCAAGCAGCGCGCCGCTCCCTTCATCTGTAATCTGGCGAAACGTTCAGAGGCCGAAGGCCGGGAAATCGCCAAGGTGCTGGATCCGGAGAAGGTCGGTGTCGATGTCGACCAGACGATGGAGCAGATCAAGACGAAGGGTGAACGCACGGAGAGGACACGACGTTGAAGACGGCCCGCCTGGTGGACGAACGCACATGGGAATTCGTCGACATGGACGAACCCGTACCCCGACCCGGGCAGATGCTGGTCCGTCTCGAGCAGGTTGCCGTCTGTGGCAGCGATATTCCCGACTATGTCGGTGTGCATCCGGGCTTCCCGAAACCGACGGGTGGTACCGGCCACGAGGGCATCGGCCGGGTCATCTCCTGTCCGTCCGGGCATTACTCCGAGGGCGAACGTGTGCTGCTCTGGGGTTTTGATCGCCACCATGGTCTGTTTCAGGAACTGGTGCTCACCTTCGACGAAGGCCTCCTGCGCCTGCCCGGTGACGCACGTCCGGAACGGGTGCTGATGGCACAATTGCTGGGCACTGTGCTGCGCCCTTTCCGCAGGCTCGGCAACATCATCAACCAGCGAGCCGTCGTCATCGGCCTCGGACCGACGGGCCAGTTGTTTACCTCTGTGCTGCGCAATCTCGGCGCTCGCGATATCGTTGGCATCGATCCACTGGACTGGCGCCGGGACATGGCGCGCCAGATGGGTGCGACGGAGGTCATCGATCCAGGAGATATGGATCCGATTGAAGCGGTGCAGGAGCTCACCGGGGGTGCCATGGCGGACATCGTTGTGGAGGCTGTCGGCGATGGCAGCACATATGCGACGGCCATGGCCCTGAGCCGTCGTGGTGGCACTGTCATCGGTTTTGGCGTGCCGGACAAGGAAGTTCCGGACGGCGTTCTGGATCTGCCGTTGATGACGATGCAGCGCAAGGAGATCAACCTCGTGATGACGGTCAATGCCGGGGCCAATCCCTACGATGATTACGCTGCGGCTCTCGACTGGATAGTGCAGGGCCGCATTGACGTCCTGCCGTTGATCACCCACATCCTGCCCTTCGCGCAGATTCAGCGCGCCTTCGAGTTGTTCGCCGATCGGCCCAGTGCCGAACGGCCGATCAAAGTCGTCCTCCAGTACTAGCCCACCTCTTTCCGACCCGTCGGCATGTCCGTCCTGCTACTGACTGCCACCCTCCTCGAACAGACGCGCCTGACGGCGGCACTCACCGATCCTGTCCACTGGACTGTGTCCGGGAGATCCTGCCATCATGGCGTCTGTGCCGGGCGCGAAGTCGAGATCGCCGAGACCGGCCTTGGCTCCGTGAACACCGCCCACACATTGACACGCCTTCTTGAGGCTCGACGTCCGGATTTCGTCCTGCAGGTCGGTATCGCCGGCGCCTACCCCGGCAGTGGTCTGCAGATCGGCGATCTGGCAATCGCTGCCGAAGAGGTCTATGGTGATCTCGGTGTTGTGACACCGGATGGCTGGCGGCCCGCCGACGAGATCGGCATTCCTCTGGCCTACGCCGGCGACACCGCTCTCTACAATCGATTCCCCGTCGATGAGGCACTCGGGCAACGCGCTCTCGACATTCTTCGCAATAGAGACACAGTACGTGTCGAACGAGGGGTTTTCGTGACCGTGCAGGACTGCAGTGGCACGAGCGCTCTGGGTGCCGAACGCCTCACCCGTGTTCCCGGCGCCCTGTGCGAGAGCATGGAGGGTGCGGCGGCGGCTCATGTATGTGTGCTGTACGGCGTGCCCTTCATCGAACTGCGCGGCATCAGCAATGCAGTGGAGGATCGCGACCTGTCCCGCTGGGACCTGCCCCTGGCCAATGGACGGGCTCAGGAGGCTGCCGTGTGCCTGTTGCAGGAGCTCTGGTCGTGACCGACACGCTCACACTGGGATATTCGCCCTGCCCGAACGACACCTACATCTTCTACGCCCTTGTTCACGGCCGCCTCGAAGGGGCTCCGCAGGTGCACGAGGTGCTGCAGGATATTGAGACGCTGAATGGCATGGCATCACGTGGTGAGCTGGACGTGGTGAAAGTGTCCTTTCACGCCCTCGGGCACCTGCTATCCGACTACTGTCTGCTGCACGCCGGCGGCGCTCTTGGCCGTGGCTGCGGACCCCTGGTCGTGGCGCGCCAGCCGATCACCGACCTGGCCACCTGCCGGGTGGCGATCCCGGGACGCATGACTACGGCAGCCCTGCTGGTACAACTCTACGCGCCCGACCTGACAGAGGTGGTGGAAATGCCATTTCATCACATCCTCGAAGCGACCCGGGCAGGGGATGTCGATGCAGGCGTCATCATTCACGAGAGCCGCTTCACCTACCAGCGTCTCGGCCTGCAGAAAGTGGTCGACCTCGGGGCCTGGTGGGAATCCAGCACCGGACATGCAATCCCTCTGGGTGGCATCGCCGCGCGGCGCGCCCTGGGAACCGAACGGATCGCGGCGATCGACAGGGCCGTGCGCGACAGCGTCGACTACGCCCATGCCCATCCCGACGAAGTGCGGGACTACGTGGCCGCCCATGCACAGGAGATGGATCGGGAGGTCATGGAGGCCCACATCGGAGTCTATGTCAACAACTACACACTCGACTACGGGCGTGACGGCGTCGCCGCCATCACCGACCTGTTGGCCCGGGCTGCAGTGGCCGGGATTCTGCCGGCCACGGGCGCGCCCCTCTTTTCCCGGAGAGATCAACCATGAAACTGCTGCAATTCCGTGAGCCCAATGCGACGAGACCTGAACGCCTCGGGCTCGTGGAGGGTGACCAGGTCATCGATCTGACCGAGGCCGGGGGACCGGGCTCGATATACGAGCTCTACTACAGTGGTGGTGGTGACGAAGACGGTTTTCTCGCTGCTGTCGCGGCGGCGGCAAAGAAGGCATCCGCTGCCCGTCGACTGTCGCTGGTGGATCTGCTCGCCGCACGCGGCGTGGACGGCATTCACCTTGACAAGCCCGTCAGCGGGCCAACCCACGATCCGCACAAGCTGCGTGTGTGGCTTGCCGGTGTGACCCACGAAGACAGCGCCAAGCTGCGCGAGATCGAGGCCAGGCAGGCCACGGGCGGCGCGGTGAACGTGTATGAGCAGAAGTACCGGGAGTGCGCCGCCGGTGGACGGCCGGAGCTGTTCTCCAAAGGTGACCCGAACACGGTCGTTGGCCATGGACACCGGCTGACGCGCCCGGCTGATACCGAGCGACTTGTGCCGGAGACCGAACTTGTCTCCGTGTATGGCCTCAACCGGCGCGGTCAGGTGGAACGAATCGGCTACACCGGGGGC
>JAQCJA010000302.1 GCA_027593305.1 bacterium | reverse complement strand
CCTGGGCAAGTGGATCGGCCTGTATGTCTGTCTCGCCATTGCCGTGGCTCCCGGCATGCTGCTGCAGGTCTACGCCTTCCAAGTCGCCGGCGGCGGCGGCGGCACCTTTGCCGCTCTGCTGCTCTACTGTGGCATCCTGGCCAGTGCCATTGTTTCCACGGGCCTGCTGATTTCCAGTTGCAGTCTCAATCGCGGCACGGTCGTGTCACTGGCGATCGGCTCATGGATCGTGCTGGTCGTACTGCTCGACTTCCTCGTCATCGGCCTGCTGTCAGCCACCGGAGGGGATGTGCCCGATTGGCTGGTCAACGGACTCATTCTCGTCAATCCGCTGGGCAGCTATCGCCTGTTGACCTATGCCCACTTCTTCCCGGAACAGGTGGAGCCGCTGTTGCATGTTCGCAGTGTGGGTATCGTCGCTGCTCTGTTGATGCTGGGACTCTGGATTGCGGTACCGATGCTGCTCGCCGGACGTCGACTTCGCTCCATCCACCGCCCTGTCGACTACCGCAGCCAATCCCCCGCCCTATGAGGATTTCGGGCCGGAAATCCAGTGGCCTGGTGTTGCTGGTGGCAACACTCCTGGGGTGCGGTTCTGAGCCCGCAATGGAGGCCGTGCCGGTGGACGTGGGCCCCGGACAGGCGTGCGCTCTGGATGGCATGCTCATCGCCCAACATGATGGACCCAAGGGCCAACTGCTGCGCACCAATGGCGAACGCGCCCTGTTCTGCGACGCCGGCGAAGTATTCGGCGAGTGGCTCGATCCGGTGCGTCAGCGGCGCATCGACAACGTCTGGTTCCAGGCTCTGGATGATGCGACCTGGGAGGCGCACGCCGATGGCTGGGAACGGGCGCAGGATCTGTATTTCGTTATCGGCAGTCGGCGCATGGGTGCCATGGGCCCAACGCTGGCCCCCTTTCGTGAGGAGGGCTCGGCACAGGCATTCATCGTGCAGTACGGTGGGTCCCTCTACCGTTTTGCCGACATCGATGCGAAGGTGATGGAGCAGGTGCGCCGCCAGGGAATCGATCACTGGACGCAGGATGGATTGCCCCCAAAGGCCGCGGTTGTAGATTCGTCACAATCCATCCGCCACTGACAACTGACGACTGACAACTGACAACTGTACAAAGGAAGCTCCTGTGAGCCTGTCTCTGACCCGTGCCATCGTCGAGCCATGCCCTGCCGCTTTGAACGATACCCATCTGCAGCAGTATGCCGAACTCGGCTACCTCGCCTTCGAGGGTGTCCTGAAGGCCACGGAAATCGACGCCGCACGCTCAGCCCTTACCGATGTAGCCCATCGTCTCATGCAGGCAGCCCGTCGCGGTGAAGGCCAGGTGAAGCTGGCCCCCCCCGGGGCGACACGTAATTACGCCGGTCCCCAGGTAGTAGCCCCCGGCGGGGACTGCGCCATCCACTTTGAGGCCGGCGTCGAGCCGCTGGAACTCAGTGATGAAGAAGCTGAGAACCGGTTCCGCAAGCTGCACGGTTACGAGCACGAGCACCCCACGTTTGCCGCCCTCGTCGCCGATGCGCGGATCCAGGGCTTCATGAGTCGCCTGATCGGGCAGCAGACAGTGCTCAAGGACGTCATGGCCCTGTCCAAGCCGCCCTTCATCGGCTCGGAGAAACCCTGGCATCAGGACAACGCCTACTTCAACTACCTGCCCCTCGAACTTGTTGGCACCACCTGGATCGCCCTCGATGACGCCACCGTTGACAATGGCTGTATGCACCTGCTGCCCGGTCAGCACAGGCGCGGTGCCCTGCGGCATCATCACACCATCGATTGTGAGATTCTGCCGGACCGCATTGATACGGCCCGGGCCGTGCCGGTGGAACTGAAAGCCGGGGGTGTGCTGTACTTTTCCGCCATGCTGCCGCACCAGACGCCGCCAAACAGCAGTCCCGCCCGTCGCCGTGCCCTGCAGTTTCAGTACCGCGGGGTTGATACGGTGCAGGTGTCAAAAGAGGAATTCGGCAGGGCCTTCGCCGAAGCCGATGGCGCCGCCGCTTCCTGTGCTCTGGCCCACGAGAATGGCTGAGGAACATGGCCTTACCCGTCAACGGAGAGATCGACAAATGAACCGAAACTCTGTGTCCTGCCCCGGTGTCAGTGGTGTCCTCAGTGACGGCGCGACCCACCCACCCGCCTGGGTGGCTTCCTGCAAGCCGCTGTCACTGCGGCGTTTCTGGGATGGGCCCAAACCGGTCCCGGTCGAGGCGGGCAGCGCCTGCGTCGGCGCCGCCGCCGAAGGCCTGGCATTCTTCCTGACCTACCAGGACAGCGACATCTTCTCCACGGCGACAGCAGACCAGCAGAAGATGTGGACCCTGGGCGACGTTGCCGAGCTCTTCATCAAACCCGGTACGGATCGGTCCGACTACTGGGAGATCCACATCACACCCAATGATTTTCTGATGGACATCCTCATTCCGGACCGCGAACGCTTCATGGGTGGTGCCGTCACCTGGGATGAGGTCATCGCGCCATCCAGCGGCACGCAGCGACGAGTCACCGTCGGCGAGGGCAGTTGGTCGGTGGAGGCTCTGGTGCCGTGGCAGGCGTTTGCTTTGGACTGTGCGCCAGAGGCAGGCGCCGTGTGGCAGTTTTCCGTGTGTCGATACAACTGCAACGGCGGGCTGGAAAATCCTGAACTGTCCTCAACCGCTCCATACACGGTGGCCGGTTTCCACCGTTTTGAGGAGTTCAGCGATCTGCTGTTCTAAGGGGTTGTGTGATCGACGCCGGCGTCCTCTTTGCGAGCCGATTTGTCGGTGGTCAACCCGAGGCTCTTGTAGAGCGGGCATATGCGAAAGGCGGCTGTTGCCAGCGGGATGATGCCGACGGCGCCCCACCAGCTCTCGGTGACGATACCAGCTACATCAACGCAGCCACGGCCTCAACCGACTTTGTCCAGAACCAGCCGGGGACGATGCCCATGGCAACGACGAGACCCGTTGTGGCGCCCGCCACGAGCAGAGTCACCATACCGGTATGCAACGGCGCCGCACGCACTGGCTCCACGAGGTAGGCCTGACGGATGACCAGCAGGTAGTAGTACAGAGCCACCGCCGAGTTGATCGCCGCCACCAGAACCAGAACAAACTGGCCTTGCTCGATCGCTGCGGAAAACAGGAACCACTTGCCGATGAAGCCAACCGTTGGCGGCAGACCGATCAGACCGAAGAGCCCGATCAGCAGGGTCGCCGCCAGCAACGGCGCCCGTTGATGCAGTCCGGCAAGAGACTCGATGGGAACCAGATCATCATCGCGGCCCACCTCGACAACGACGAGGAAGCAGAGCGCCGACATGGCGGCGTAACCGATCGCATAGAACAAGGCCGCCGTCAGCCCCGTGGCGGACAGCGTCTGTATACCGATGAGTACGTAGCCCGCATGCGCCACGGCTGAATACCCCAGCAGTCGCTTCAGGTCGCCCTGCCGCAGGGCGGCCAGGTTGCCCAGGGTCATGGCGCCGACGCTCATCCACATGAGCACCGTTGTCAGCAGCGGGGCATCGAGTCCTGCAGGTGCAACAAGGGCGGCAATCCGGCAGAGCACGGCAATGGCCGCCACTTTCGATGCCGTCGCGACGAAGGTCACGACCTCGTGGGGGGCCGTCTGATAGGTGTCGGGCGCCCAGAAGTGGAAGGGGAACGCTGCCAGTTTGAACAGGAAACCGGCCAGCACGAGTACCGCCGCCAGCCAGAACAGCGGCTGACCTGCCAGAGCATCCAGCTGCAGGAAGATGTCCGTCCCGTACGTGGAACCGCTCAGGCCGAAGATGAACGTCATGCCATAGAGCGTGACTGCCGAGGCCACCATGCCCTGCAACATGTACTTCACGGCGCTCTCCCCACGAAAATCGTGGTTGCGATGCAGCGCCACGGCGACATACACGGGATAGGCGGCCAGTTCCATCGAGATGTAGAGTGTCACCAGTTCCATGGCACTGGCGAGCATCATCATGCCCGTCGTCGCCAGCAGCAGAAACATGGGCAATTCGGCCCACGCCTCTTCCCGTACCGTCTGGGGCCGACTGCTGATCGCCGCAACAAAGACGAAACCGCCGGCGATGATGGTCTTGACGAATTGCGAAAAGAAACCCACGTGGTAGATGCCGGGGTAGAAGGGCTCTCCCGACAGGGGCCAGGTCCAGACGCTGGCAGCAAGAGCCAGGGCCCCCGCCAGCATGGCCAGTACCCACACGACACGGTAGCGGACACCCACAACCTGGGCGGCAAACAACATCAACGCCCCCAGCAGACAGATTGTTTCGGGCAGAAACAGCATCAGGTCTGCCATCAGAAGACCTGCAGCATGTGGGTCGTCGTCCCATCAATGACATCGAGCAGGACGCGTGGAAAGAAACCGAAGAACAGCAGCACCGCGACGAGAATCGCTCGTGGCAGGATCTGCCAGCCCTGCAGATCGGCCGCCCGCAGCCCGTCCCATTTGTCGTTCACGGGCCCGAAAAAGGCCATGGAGAACACCCGCAGGACGTAGATCGCCGTGAGCACGAGGCCGACGATGATCGCCACGCCCATCACGGGATAGGTTTTCAGCGCCGCCATGAACACCAGCAGTTCCGCCCAGAAGCTGGCCAGTCCTGGAACACCGGCCCCGCACAGACCGGCGATGATGAAGATCGACACGGCGCGGGGCATCTGTGAACCAAGGCCACCGAAGTCGGCGATCGTCTTGGAGTGGGACCGGTCGTAGATGAAACCCACCGTCGAAAAGAAGAGCGCGGTCATGACGCCGTGGGCGAACATCTGGAAGACGGCCCCGGAGATGCCCGCCGACGTCATGGTCGCCAGCCCGAGCATCACCACGCCCATGTGCGACACCGAGCTGTAGCCGATCACGTACTTGAGATCGGTCTGCCCGAGCGCGACGAACGCGCCGTACAGGATGTTGCACACCGCCAGGACGGCCATGTAGGGCGCGACCTGCACCACCGCTTCGGGGAGGATCGTGTAGCCGACGCGGAGGATGCCGTAGGCCCCGAGCTTCATCAGGACGCCCGCGTGCAGCATCGACACGGCGGTGGGGGCGGCCACGTGGCCCACCGGCGACCACGTGTGGAACGGAAACAGGCCCGCCAGGACGCCGAAGCCCAACCAGATGAGGACGAACAGCAGAACGCTCTTGCCGCCCCAGTCCCCGGTCACGTCGGCGAGTCGGGTCATGTCGAACGTGTCGAGCCCGCTGTAGTGCGCGAGGCCGATGAGCGCCGGGAAGAGCAGCGCGCTGCCTGCGAGCAGGTACAGCGTGAGCTTCATCGCGGCGTACTCCTTCCGCGTGCTGCCCCAGATGCCGATGAGCAGGTACATCGGCAGGACGGCGAGCTCGTAGAAGAGGAAGAAGAAGAACAGGTCCTGGGCGATGAACACCCCGATCACGCCCGCCACGAGCGCCATCGTGAACGCGAAGTACTCCTTCACCCGCGACGTCAGCTCCCACATCGTGATGACGCCGGTGAAGAACACGAGCCCCGTCAGCAGGACCATCGGCAGGGACAGGCCGTCGACGCCCACGATGTAGTTGATGCCGGAGTCAGGCAGCCAGGGCACCCGCTCGACGAACTGCAGCTCGGAGGAGCCCGCGTCGAACCTGAACCACAGGCGGATCGAGAGCAGGAGGACCGCCCCGGAGATGCCCGCCGCCGCCTTCTTGACCAGCCCGTCGTTGCCCGCGGGGATGGCCGCCACGATGGCGAGCCCCGCGACCGGGAGCAGCAGCAGGATCGTCAGCAGGTGCGCGTCGAGGTAGCTCACGAGCGCACCCCGAGGTAGAGGACCAGCGCCGCCAGCAGCCCCAGGGTGACCGACACGTAGAACTGCACCCCGCCCGATTGGAGCGCGGCCGCGGCGACGCCGGTCTTCCGGGTGCCGTCCCCCACGCCGTCCACGGTCTTGTCGATCACCTTGCGGTCGACGAACAAGGCCCCCGCCGTCAGCGCGGCGATGACCGCGTCGCTGACCCATCGCCAGAACGCGTCCACCCAGAAGCCCGCCGCGAACGCGGGTCCCAGGGGTGTCGACTCGACGAAGCCGCGCCCCGGCGCCCCGCTCCGGCCGAAGTCCATCCAGGCGAGGCCCGCGCC
>JAQCJA010000002.1 GCA_027593305.1 bacterium | reverse complement strand
AGCGGCGACACACGCAAAGGGAAACTGACAACCACGGGACAGCGCGAACCGTCAAAGGCGTGTTCAAGCGCCACCGCCTGGTCCATTGTGATGGCCACCGGCTTCTCCAGAAACAGCGGCACGTCGAAGGAGGCCAGTTCGCTGGCGATCCCGGCGTGCAGGTTGCAGCGTGTGCCCACTGCCACGGCATCCAGTCTGGCGCTGCGCATCATGGCATCGATGCTCTCGTAGAACACGACAGCGCCACGATCGCACTCCTGCAGGCGTTCGCGCACCGCCGCCTCATCCGGGTCGACGATGGCCACGACAGACACGTCTGCGTCGATCTGGCGGAACGGTCCGGCGATCATGCCGTGGATGCGGCGGCCGTAGCCGACAACACCGAGTCGCGTCATCGCCACAGCTCCCCGTCATCCTCTGCGGGCATCATGGTGCGGACGTAGTCCTCATCCAGCTCAGCGCCGAGACCTGGTTTCTGGTTGAGCACGACATGGCCCTGCTCGATCAAGGGTTCGTCTTTCATCAGGATGTTTTCCATACCTTCATCGCGGAAGCGGTGGTATTCGAGGGCCAGGAAATTGGGGACACTGGCACAGGTATGGGCGTCGGCCAGGGTGCTCAGCGGCCCGGAATTGTTGTGTGGTGCAAAGGGCACGTAGTAGATCTCGGCCATGTTGGCGATCTTGCGGCATTCGGACAGGCCGCCACACTTGGATATGTCCGGCATGATGATGTCCGCCGCCTGCTTTTCCAGCAACTCGCGAAAGCCGTAGCGCAGGTAGAGGTTTTCGCCGACACAGATCGGCGTGCCGCTGGCGGCTTTCACCTGCGCCAGGGCATCGATGTTCTCCGGCGGCACCGGTTCTTCCAGCCACATCAGATCCAGCGCCTCCACAGCGATGGCGATCTTCTGTCCGGCGACCACATCATATCGACCATGCAGATCGATACCCAGATCCATGTGTGGACCCACCGCCTCGCGGATCTCGTGGGCCTCGGCGACGATGACTTCCAGTTCGGCGGGATGTACCGTCCAGTTCCAGCGATCCATCTTCTCCGGGCGGTTGGCATCATCCAGATCGAACTTCATCGCTGTGAAGCCGGCCTCCCGCACCCGCTGCGTGGTCTCGGCATAGTTGCCACGGGCGCAATCCACGTACAGGCGCACACGGTCACGGAACTTGCCACCGAGCAACCGATACACCGGCACGCCGGCCGCTTTGCCCGCCAGGTCCCACAGGGCGATCTCGATGCCGCTGAGAGCCGAGATCGTGTGTCCCGACATGCCGCCACGGAAAATGAAGGCCCGGCGCACCTTTTCAAAACACATGTCAACGTCACGTGGATCCTCGCCAAGCAGCAGACCCTTCATGCTGTCAACGATCAGCCGCCACCCCGCGCCCTGATGGGACAGTTCGCCGGTTCCGTACAACCCTTCGTCGGTATAGACGCGCACGTAGCCAAAGCGCGCACTGCAGGTCTTGATGTCGGTGATTTTCATGACGGGTCCGCAACGTAGTTGGAGGATGGGGCAGGCCGGGCGCGGAGGAAGCACCACGCCGTCGTCAAAGACACGACCACTGCGAGCCACAACAACGCCTGCCGCAGTGGCGACATCCGCGGCTGAAGAACGACCAAGTGGGGGCCCGCAGCCAGTTCCAATGCCGTGAAACGCGCCTCGGTCACGGTGTGCCGCTGCCGCAGCCAGCACCGGGCGGCGGAACGGCGAATCTGGCGACAGTCACATACTGCAGTGCGAGCCGTACGAACACCAGCAGGGCCACGGGCAGCAGGATCATGCGTCGCGGGGTCTGCAACCGCGGACGTAGCAGAGGGTTGCGCCCAGCACGAGGGCCAGGCTGATCCACAGCAGACTGGCACGCAGTACCGACAGATGCGGTTGCAGGACGATGTCGTGGGCCCCCGCCTCCAGCTCGATGAGGGTGAACCCATCGGAGGTAACCAGCGGTCGCAGCAGGGCGCCATCGACGCGCACATCCACGTACGGGTAGTAGCCGTATGCCAGGCGGGCAAAACAGCGCGCCGTCGTCTGTACACGCAGTTCGACGCGTTGTGCCTTGACCGTGTGCGCCAGCACCGTAACGCCGGGGTCGGTGCCCAGATCAACGGCGGCTGTCAACTCATCCACAAAGAACGTGCGACAGGTACGGGCCGTGGCGTCCACGCCCATGCCTTCCAGCAGCGTGATCACCTGGGTCATGCCGGCGACATCCCGCGGGTCACTGTTGGCCAACAGCCGGTCCAGGTCCATGTGCAACATGCGTGACAGCGCCGGTGCCGAGGGGGGTGGTGGCGGCGCCAGCCGCGCCGACACATGGATGGGTGACGGGTCCGCCAACTCGAGGCCGAGGGCCTGGCCGGAGGCCGTGCGTGACAACAGGAACCGCACGTTGAGCAGGGCCAGACCGGAGTAGACTGTGGGACCTACATCCAGCTGTCCCTGTCCCGCATCCAGACTCCGGGCAACAGCGGCGTCGACGAGACGCTCGAAGGGGCGCACGAAACGGAACACCGAGTGCAGTTCCCCAGGGTGGGGTCCATCGGCAATCGGTGTGTGCGTGTTGAAGTAGAGCAACCCCGTGGCGACGAATCGGCTCATGCCGCCCCGCGCCCAGATGGTTCGGTAGTCGGGCAGTTCACCACGGGCCTCGTACTGCCCGGCTCTGGCCTGGAATCCCTCGTAGAATTTGACCGAAATTCCTGCAGTATCCACCTCGCTGGCGGCGTCGCGGTAGGCCTGCTGGAAGGTGGTGGGACCCAGATCGGCGACCACGACCAGCGTTGCCAGGCCGACAATGCGCCGCCAGGAACCGGTATGTCTGGCCCGAACCCGTGTCCGCACCTGCAGAAAGCGGATGCCGTGCCCCGCCGCCAGCGCCAGAAAAAAAGAGACAAAGAGCAAATATCGACCTGCACCCAGAATTTCACTGTTGGGGAGCAGGCGCACGAGCCCTGTGCGGTAGCCGAAGACCATGATCAGCCCGCCGAGCAGACAGATGGCGGCGGCCATGGCACCCGAGGACCGGCGGCACGTCCAGCGCCGCATGCCGGCAACAACACCGACGCCGGCGAGTCCCACCAGGGACAGCCCCAGATACCCTCCGTACCAGTTGAACTCCGCCGGGCTTGGGGGCCACAGCCAGAAGCGGAAATTTGACCACACCAGCACATGCCACCAGCTTGGATCCGGCGTACCCACCAGGCTGTAGTCGCCATCCCCGAGACCGGTGAAGCCCTTGTCCATCCACATGGGCAACACGAGAGCGGCACCGACTGCCAGCGCCATCGTCAGAGTCACAGCGGGCAGGCTCGCACGCAGCCAGGTCGGCCTGCCATCTGCCAGCCCATCAGCCAGACCATCTGCCAGACCATCTGCCAGCAGCCGGGCCAGGCTGTAGAGGCCGGTGAAAGCACAGGCCCAGTAGCCGAAGCCGGGATGGGCCAGCACGAGAACGCCAAGCAGCGCGCCGCCGAACAAGGCCGTCGGCAAGCCCCGGCGAGCCTCCCGCAAGGACAGGGCGCGCTCTACGGCCCAGATCGGCCAGGGCAACAGGGCATAGACGATGGACAGCTGCAGGCGGCCCATGATGAGCACGTGTTGCGCGTGCCAGAAGCAGAGCACAAAAGCCAGACCGGCGATGAGGGCGGCACTCCGGCGACAGCCGCCCGCTCGTGCGGCGGCATAGGCGCCCAGACCCGACAGCACATGACCGCTGGCCAGCACGATCTTCAGGCTCAGAAAGGTGTCGCTGAGCAGCAGATTCAGCAGGCCTACGACCCAGAAAAAAACGAAGCCGTAGAACTGCATGTAGGGTGAGCCCGTGCCCAGGTAGTAGGTCCAGAAGGGCAACTGGCCAGCGGCCATGGTACGGGCTGTGATGTCGGCGTAGGCGATGTGCTGCGACGAGTCCGCCGCCCAGTTGAACAGGCCGGGGCTCAGGTAGTAACGGACGAATACCAGGGAACTGGCCAGCAGCAGTCCGATGGTGGCACCTTCGCTGCGACAGACGGAGCCGAGGAAGCGGCTCAGATGCGCACCACGGGCCTCAACGATGACCACAGCCAGACAAAGAGCCACGATCAGTCCCAACAACAGCGCATCGACGGGGCCCAGAGCGACCTGGTCACGGATGGCGTGCCAGTAGCTGCCGATCTCGAGGTAGCTGACCGACGCCGCCAGGGGCTGGAACTTGGCCATCGTGGTGTATTGAAAGAGGACGAGCAGCCCTGCCAGAGCGCCCAACAGCCAGCGGACAATCAGCGCCATTCGTGTTTCGGGTAGCGTCTTGCCAACTCCTTGCGTAACGCGGGGTAGGTGTGCTCCCAGAAGCCCTGCAGGTCATCGGTAACCTGCGCCGGGCGGGAGTTGGGCGCCAGAATCTCGAGCAGCACGGTGCTGCGACCACCGGCCACTCTGGGTGTTGCCTGCAGGCCGTAGAGGTCCTGTATCCGCGCCCGGCCACGGGGCGGCTCGCCCGCAGTGTAGGTGATCTTCATGCGGTGTCCATTCGGCAAGCGGATGCGTTCGGGGGCCATCTGTTCAACAAACTGCTGATCCGCCCAGCTCATGGCGCCGCGCAGGTGGTCGAGGACCGGCGCGCGACGCACAGCACTGAAGCGCGTGTTGTCGCCGACAATCTCGCCGTAGACGACGGCCAGATCGTCACTGTCATAGGCCAGCAGATGGCGCTCAGGAAACCACGAGGCGACGCAACGAACCCGAGCCAGCCAGGCTTCGGTTGCCTCGTTCCAGGTATCGAAACGCAGCGCGCCGACAACGAACCGTGCCGCCAGCAGTTGACCGGCAGCGGCTCGGTCCCGTGGCACACGCCGCACGGGCTGCAGCGCCAGAGCGCCAAAATACAGCGCCTCGACCTCGATGACGGCCGCTTCCTGCTGGTCCCAGAAAAGCTCCACGCGCGCCTCGACGCGGCCCGGCAGCACTTGTTCGATCCACGCCGGCTCCACCGCCGTCGCCAGTGATACCAGCGTATGCACGCCGCCACCGTCGGCGCGTGACGCCTCCACCTCACGCGCCTCGACAACGACCAGCACCGGCGCATCCCCCACCGCTGTGTCGCGGTCCAGCACGACGCGTCGACGCCCATCCATTTCGCAGGTGCGTTGCTCGACGTCGCGGCGCAGGGCGACGTGATCGGCATACCCGACAAGCAGGCAGCGGGCCAGTTCGGCATCGGCCTGCTGCGCCTCAGCTGCGGGGCCAGTCGATGTCAGGCGGTCGATGATGGCACCGTACTGGCGCGCGGCGCGGTCCACGTCACGACAGGCCCCCGCATGTACACCGATCTCATTGCAGCGCTCCACAGCAAAGCGCGCCTGCCGGGCGGCGTTGAACGCATGCTCGCGTACGCCGATGTCAGACGGCCAGTTGTGCTCCGGGGGCGTGCGATAGCGTTGCGCCAGAGGCCGCCGCAGGATGTCGCGCTCGGCAATGAGCGCCGCCCACAGAGCCGCTCGATGGCCCACGCCACGGCGACTGGCCTCCAGCAGCATCCGTGCCAGCCGCGGGTGGGCGGGCACATCGACCATGACCCTGCCCTCCGTCGTCAGCGAACCGTGCTCATCGATCGCCCCCAGGTCGAGCAGCAGGGCCCGGGCCTGCGCCAGGCGCTGGGGCGGCGGCGTGTCGAGCCAGCAGAAATCTGCGGCATCAACACCCAGGGCCTGCAGTCGCAGCACAGCTTCGGACAGATCGACCCGCTGTACTTCGGGTGTGTCCCTCTCCGGTCGGGCATGGGCCTCGGCGCGCGGCCACAGCCGTATGCAGACGCCCGGTGCCGTGCGTCCCGCCCGTCCCGTGCGCTGCAGGGCGGAGGCCTGCGAGATCCGTTCCACCAGCAGCGCGTTGACGGCCCGTGTTGGATCGTACCGGTGCACCCGAGCCAGGCCCGAATCGATGACACAACCGATGCCATCGATGGTGATCGATGTCTCAGCAACATTCGTCGAGACTATGATCTTGCGCGCCGTCGATGGCTGTACGGCCCGGTCCTGTTCTGCCGGGGGCAGGTTGCCATGCAGAGGCAATACCTCGACGAGTCCATCCCTTGCGTGCAGCCGGCGCCGGCAGGCATCCACGGTGCGCCGGATCTCATGGGTCCCCGGCAGAAAGAGCAGCGCGTCCCCCGTGCCGCCCTCATCGAGCCAGCGGCGCAGGGCGGCAGCGGCACGTTCCCACACAGGCGTATCGCCGGGCGCCTCGTCATAGCTGATGGCGACCTCGAAGGTGCGGCCCTCGGCCGCGATGCTGGGGCAGGAGAGAAACGCCGCGATCCCACCGGCCTCCAGCGTCGCCGACATGACGACGAGTTTCAGCTCCGGCCGGGATCCGTCGCGCAACTGGCGGCACAGGCCCAGGCTCAGATCGGCGGTGATGCTGCGTTCGTGGAACTCATCGAGGATGACGGCACCGACACCGGTCAGCCGGGGATCGGCCAGCAACTGGCGCAGAAAAAGCCCCTCGGTGAGAAACAGGATCCGGGTTTCGGGGCCGACGTGGCGCTCGTGCCGCGTCTGAAAACCGACGAGGCCCCCGACCCTGGCGCCGAGTTCGGCGGCGACACGCTGGGCCACGAGTCGTGCCGCAAGTCGACGCGGCTGCAGCACGAGGATGCGGCCGACCACACCGGCGCGCAGCAGCATCTGCGGCACCTGCGTGGTTTTTCCGGAACCGGTGGGAGCCGTCAGAACCAATGCGCCGTCCGTGTCCACGGCAGCAACGATCTGTGCCTCCACATCGTGGATGGGCAAGCGTGTCTGGCCGCCCGTCGGCGGTGGCGATGGGCTCACAGGTCGAGCAAGCTCTTTGGGGCATCGGCATGGGCATCGAGGTAGCGTTGAATCAACTGTCGTGTCTGCGGCGGCAGACGCTGCAGATGCGCGGCGGCTCCCAACGCCTCCTGCTGGCCGTGTTCGTGGATCATCACCGGGTACTCCGCCTTCCAGTAGGCCGCATGCAGGGTCTGGCGTGGGTGTCCGTCGGGGTTCCAGCCCCGGTGCCAGAGATTGGCATTGTAGTACAGGATGTCCCCGGGCTCGAGCCGCACCTCGATGCCGGCGGCGATGGTCCCAGCCACACCCGCCCGGGCGGCGGCAATCTCCTCCGCCGTCGAGGCGCGCACATGGGATCCGGGTACGACATGCAGAAAGTTGTCCCCCTCCAGCAGGGGTGCGTTGAACTGGATCAGGCGCCCGTGATGGCGACGCAGAAAGTCGGCTTCGTCGCTGGCGCCGGGTTTGCCGATGTCACGATGCCAGGCCATGCGATAGCCATGACCGGCGCCACCGGCGAGCATGCCGAACAGGCTGTGTCGCGCCGGTCCCTGCAGCAACGCCTCGAGGTCGGCGGCAACATCATCCGCAAGCCACTGGCCCCAGGCAGGATGATACTTGTCCGGGTGCATCATGTGACCGATGCGATCCGGCACCCCGGCGGCCGCGTCGATCCAGGGAATCGTGCAGGCACCACCGCGGGCCCGTTCGAGCAGATCCGCCACACCCTCCCGCAGCGATTGCACACGTTGCCGGGTAAAGGCGCCGCCAAGCAGAACATAGCCATCGCGGTCCAGTGCTTCGTGTTCTGCCGTACCGATGCGCATGTCCTTTTGCCCCATAGGTTCGCGGTTGCTCCGGGCAGCCGTGCCTTCTACCATCTGCACTCCCGCTTTCCAAAGGACGTCAGACATGACAGAACAGGCCACACCCGAACTGGTTGTCGCCAAGCGCACTCTCGTCGGCGAGGGATCCCTGTGGGACCCTGCAGACAAGGTCCTCTACTGGCTCGACATCCTCAGCCACGAACTCTACATCTACGATCCGGCGACCGGAGTCAATCGCACGATCCCCACCTGCCAGGCAGTGGGTACCGTTGTCAAACGGGCCGCAGGGGGGTTGGTGCTGGCGTTGCACAACGGTTTCGCCTTTCTCGATCTCGACAGCGAAAAGATCACGCCCATCGCCGATCCGGAGCGCAGCATACCGGCCAACCGCTTCAACGACGGCAAGTGTGATCCTGCGGGTCGTTTCTGGGCAGGCACGATGGAATTTGGCTGTGCCCCAGATGCCGGGGCCCTCTACTGTCTGGACACCCGCCTCGAGGTTACGGAAAAACTCAGGCCGGTGACGATTTCCAATGGCATCGTCTGGACGGCGGATGCCCGCACGATGTACTACATCTGCACGGCAGCCAATACGGTACGCGCTTTCGACTACGACATCGACACCGGCAACATCTGCAACGAGCGCGTCGTGATCACCAACGAAGGGGAGGGCGGCTTTGATGGCATGTCGATCGATGCGGAGGACAAACTCTGGGTGGCGGTGTACGGCGGCTGGGGTGTGCGGCGCTACGACCCCGTCAGCGGGGCGCTGCTGCGCGACCTGCGCCTGCCCATCGAGTGCGTCACCTCCTGCGCCTTCGGCGGCGACCATCTGGATGAGCTCTACGTGACGTCCGCCGTGGGTGGCTTCGATGCGGAAAAACTGGCCCAGCAACCTCTGGCCGGGAGCCTGGTGAAGATCGACGCCGGTGTGCAGGGCGTCGCCGCCTTCAGTTTCGCCGGGTAAGCGACAGCATCAGTGCCGGGCCGCGCGCCAGCGTTCCAGCACCTGATTCAGCGGCACGGCGCGTCGCTGGTGGTCATCGCGGCCGGTGACCGTCGTGGCCATGAACAGTGAATTGAGGATGGCCTCCTCCGTGGCCTCGGCAATGGCGACAAAGGGCCCGTCGATGCGGGCTTCGTTTTCCTGCAGCGCCCGCCGCATGCCCTGCTTCTGCCCCGTCTGCCGCCACGTTGTCGAGAAGCCGATGACATAGTCGCCGCTGCCATGACCGCCGCTGCCCCCGCTGCGAGCCAGGCCGAAGGTGGCGCGCCTGGCGATGCGGTCCAGATGCGCGCCACACAGGGGTATGTCGGTGGCGTAAATGATCATGATCGACGCCCCCGCCGGTTCGTCGGCGCCACTGACATCCGCTGCCAGATCCGGCATGCGTACACCATCCACCGTGAGGGTGCCGCCGAAGTTGGATTGCACCAGCACACCCACAGTGGCCCGCTCACCACCGATCTCGACCACCCGCGAGGATGTGCCGATGCCGGCCTTCCAACCAAAAGCTCCCATGGCGACGCCGCCCCCGACAGAGCCTTCGTCCACGGCACCGCCGGCGGCGGCGGCGATGGCCGCCATGGCATGGTGGGGCCGCACGTGGAGTCCGCCGATGTCATTGAGATAGGCGTCCGACGTCTCGCCGACGACGGGGTTGAACCACGGCACATGACCCAGGTCGCCGAATACATGCTCGACCATGTACTGCACGATGCCTTCGTATACCGAACCCACGCTGAGGGTATTGGTCAGCAGGATGGGTGTTTCCAGGCGATGGTACTCATCGAGGAAGGACAGGCCGGCGGTGGTACCGGCGCCGTTGATGACGAAGTTGCCTGCCTCCATCGGGTTCGACCACCAGTCGACACCGGGCGGCACAATGGCGGTGACACCGGTGCGTACCGGGCCGTGGCCGATGCGCAGCGGTCCCGTGCCTTGCACCAGGGACACATGCCCGACGCGAACCCCTGGAACATCGGTGATCGCATTGAGTGGCCCCGTGGGCAGGTCGCCGATGACGATGCCAAGATCGCGGGCTCGTTGTCGCCGCATGGGATTCATGCCCGCCAGACGCTCCACGCCAGCAGCAGCCACGCCGCAATCAGCGCCGTGCCCCCCAGAGGCGTCACTGCCCCCAGCCAACGCACCCCGGTCAGCACCAGCACATACAGACTGCCGGAAAACAGCACGATCCCCGCCGTCATGAGCCACCCCGACAGGCGCACCCCACTGTTCTCCGGCAGCAGGAAAGCCACCCCTGCCACGACGAACAGACCCAGCGCGTGATACACGTGGTACTGCACCGCCGTCTGCCACACGACGAGCAGATCGGCGACCACGCGGTCGCGCAGGGCGTGGGCCCCGAAGGCACCCAGCGCCACGGCGATGGCCATGACAAGGGCGCCGACAGTGGCGAAGGTGTGGGTTGTTGGGTTCATGCTTGCCGTCTCGTCGGGTCGAAGGAACGTAGCTAAGGCTTT
Source organism: bacterium (assembly GCA_027593305.1). Lineage (GTDB taxonomy): Bacteria > Latescibacterota > UBA2968 > UBA8231 > UBA8231 > UBA8231. Next base: position 23,928 of record JAQCJA010000002.1, on the reverse strand, counting down.
ATGGCTCTATGGCTCGCTGGCATACTTTGCCAGGAAGTCCCGCAGGAAGCGCCGCTCGAAACGGTCGCGCAGCCAGCGCCGGTGTGACACACGATGGTGTTGGGCCTCGACCAGCACATAGGTTTGAGCCGCCACCGGCACGCCATCTGCGAGGACGGTCACCATCTGTCGGCGGTACCAGTCTCCCTCAAACTCATCCAGCCGCCGCAGGCTGTCGGCGTCGACCTGGCGCCACAGCACCCCATCACAGGCAGCCGTCGCCTCACAGACCAGACCCGGATACGTCTCTCCGCGCAGGGCATACCGCGCCCACCCCTGCAACAGGGCTGGCTCGGCGACGAACGTATGGCCCGTCACCACCGCCATGACCCGTGGAATCGTCAGCGTACCGTAGGTGAACACGTGGGACGCGGCGTCGCTCACAGTTGGGCTGCGAGCTCCGGCATCATGTGCTCCAGCTCCACGACACGAGACTCCCGCCGGGCGCGATCGGCGCTGAAGCCCAGCAGGTGTCCGGTGACCGAATCCTCGATCCCCGTCGTCGACAGCGACGGCGCCTGGCCACGCACGACCTTGAGGAAATCTTCCACCAGGCGCATGTCGCCGCCGCCGTGGCCGCCAAAAGCGCCGGTCATGTCCCCCGTCTGCCGCAGGTCGACGACCTCTTCCGAGAACTCGTGCCCCGGGCGCGGATCGATGTGGCGGATGACAAAGCGACTGTCTTCCATGACGCCCTGAATCTCGCCTTTCGTGCCAAGCAGATGCAGGGAGCGTGTCGGCTTGGCCGAGCCGCCAATCATGTTCAGTGTTGCCGACACGCCATCGGCGAATTCGATGGCGACGGACTGATGGTCGACGACATCGTTGTCACACTTCCACACACAACGGCCGTAAGGATTGTCGCCTTTGAGGGATTCGAGCTTGTCCTCGATCGTCGGTTCGTTGATGTGTTCGATGGTGTCCCACACGTAGAAGGACCAGCGTTGTGGATGGTCGATGTAATGTTTCCGCGCCGAGTACTGACAATCGGCTTCTATGGGGCAATCCACCAGGCAGCGGCTGCCGGCACCCTCCGGTGCCCGTTCGGCGCGGAACTGGAGATTGCTGCCAAAACTGGCTACACGGACGGCGGGTACGCCGGAATGCATCCAGGCGATCAGATCCAGGTCGTGGCAGGACTTGGCCATGAGCATCGTCGACTGACAGTACGACTCCTTGCTCCATTTGCCGCGCACAAAACCGACGGCCATGTGATGGTAGGAGACATGCTCCACCGCCTGGATGTTGAGCAGGTCACCGATGACACCAGCGGCAACCCGCTGCCGAATGGCGGCATAGAACGGGGTGTAGCGCAGTACGTGACAGATCGACACGTGCCGCTGGTGGCGTCGTGCCGCCTCGACCAGTTGCCACATTTCATCCACGCCCGTGGCAAAGGGCTTTTCCAGCAGCAGATGATACCCCGCCTCGAGCAAGGGCAGGGACGTGGGCACATGCTGATGGTCCATGGTGCCATTGATGGCGATGTCGGCAAAGCGAGGTACTGCCGCCAGTTCAGCAGCTGTAGCGAAACAACGCTCGGCGGGCAGGGCATATTCGGCGCGCACGAGATCACGCCGCCGTTCGATACAGTCGGCGACACCGACGATACGCAACTGCTGCGGCTGGGACCTGGCGTAGGCGGCATAGGTCAGGGCACGGTGGCCGGCGCCAACGATCACCGCATCGAGAGGACGGTCAGGCATCTGCAATTTCCTCGTTCAGGCGTTTCTCATCGAGTTCAACCATGCCGATACCGGGGGCCGATCCGCAGACACAATGGGGGTTGCGAGCGTGACAGGATCCAGCCAGCAGTCATGAGGGCATGAACCAGCGCAGGAGGGCGCGGGCGACGATGATGTGGCCGGCCCGGTTGGGGTGGTTGGACCAGGAGAGCAGATCGGAGAGTTCGCCGTCATGCTGGCAGTAGGCGGCGGCGGCCTGACTGTCGACCAGACCGACCTCGTGTTCAGCCGCCAGTTGCCGGATCTGCCCCGCATGATCCAGCAGCGGCTGGCGCTCGTGTTGCTGAGCCCCGGTGCGCTGCGTCAGGTCCGGCGTCGGCGTCAACAGTAACACCCGGGCGTTGGCCCCTTTGGCGGCAACGATCATGGATTCCCAGGCCTGGCACGCCGCCGCCAGGCCAAGGCCTCGATCATTGAGGCCGTAGTCAATGGTGACCACATCGGGGCGATGGGTCAGCACGTGACGGCCGAAACGTTCCGCGCCGGCAGCCGATGATTCTCCGCCAATTGCCGAGACAATGACGTTGATGACGGCGTACGGGAAGCGTTCCGCCAGCGCCACGCGCAGCAGATGCGGATAGGCATTGAGACTGTCGACACGGGGGGTGGCGAAGTAACCCGCCGGCACGCTGTGGCCATGGCAGACGATATTGACCACACGATTTTCCGGCCAATGGGTTTTGAGCCCGTCGACGATGGGGCGCAGGTAGCAGGCGGGATCGGCATTCATGGCGGTGCTCACGATGGCAGGTGGCGGTCGGCGAAATCCAGCCACTGATCCCAGTCCCAGTTCGTCACGTCGTGCCCTCCGGAGCGTAGGTGGTAACCGATGGACGTCTCCGCCAGAGGCGCGTCGATCTGCGGGATGTGGCTGCTGTCGAGACCTCGTTTCCCAAGCAATTCGTACACCGGGCCGGCATGCAGCGCCGCCAGGTATTCCCCTTTGGGGTCCGCCCAGTGATCCTCCACGGCGCTGGCGACATACACCGGACGTGGGGCTGCCAGCGCGATGATTTCGTGCTGATCGACGGGCAACAGATGTTCGCGCTCATCGTACTGCCGGTGATGGTCGCAGAACCAGTGCGGGAAGGCCTTGTTGATCGAGGCCACGGTCTCGCCAAACCGGCGGCGCGCCAGGGCCGCCCCGCCACAGCCGGAATTGTTGGCGACGACCAGAGCAAAGCGCTCATCACGGGCCCCCGCCCACAGTGCCGCCTTGCCGAGGCGGGAGTGTCCCATGACCGAGACACGTGTCGCTGCCACATCGGGGTCCTGCTGCAGGACATCCAGACCGCGGCTCAAACCCCAGGCCCAGGCGCCGAGGGCACCCCACTCACCCGGTCCAGGGCGGGTCTGCCCCGCCCGATAGAACAGCGGGTGCACGCCGTTGCTGTAGCCGTCGTCGAAGTCGGGATCCAGATCGCCACAGTAGATCGTTGCCAGACCATACCCCCGGTCGAGGATGTGCTCCACGGGCCAACGACGGGCCTGGGATCCGCGTGCGGCTTCCGTCGCCCGGTGGTTGCTGACACCCGTGTCATCCTGGCCCCGCATCCAGCTCGTCGACAGGTGGATGCCGGGGTCTGAGTGGATCGAGTGATTGCCAGAAAAGTTGAGACCCAGAAACACCGGCACCGGTCCTGCAGAGACAGCCGTCGGCAGGTAGAGGAGCAGATCCATCGTCGGGGCCCTGTCGCCGTCACCGAAGCGCAGACGGGTCTGTCGCCGGATGGCGCGGCCTGCCAGGGCGGCGCCGTCCTGTTCCTGGAGCCGGACATTGGGATCGGCCCAGGGGCCGGGCATGCTGCCGTAGACGTGCGCCTCGAACAACTGCAGGATCTCACCCCGGCGTTGCTGCCGCCACTGCGCCGCCGTCGACACCCGGTGGCCACTGCCATCGATCAACGGATCGGGCAGTTCATAGTCGGGGACCAGAGCTTTGTCGTAGTTGGTTTGCATCGGTATTTCGGCGGGTTGCGGGTGAAACCAGCTTGCCGGGGACCTACCCATCAGCGGCACACTCCCAGCAAAGGATCTGCTCCATGAGCCGTGATGTCCACCTCGCCAGCGCCCGCTACGGCACAGCGGCAGATGTGGCCCGCATGGCAGGCACACCTGCAGGAAACAGTTGCGTTGTTGATGGGCAGGGCGCGGTGCGGGCCAATGGCCGGAGACCTACGCCCGGCGGCTTGAATTCTGCGGTCGCTCCGCCTGCGGCCCACGGAACAGACCGTTCTGGTGGAACTTCAACGTTGCCTTCAGACGATATCGACGGTCTTGAGCAGTGTGATCCGGCAGCGACGTTCCTTTTCGGGAACTGCCGTCACGTAGCGGGCCGAGACCAGGCGCCGCAGGGCAGCCCGTACCGGACCCAGACCATCACCGCCTTCGCCGGAGACAACACCACTCACGCGGGCCAGTTCCGAGACAACGACGCTGAATTCCATGCTGCCCTGGGTTTTGGCGAGACGGCACAGATAGATCCACAAGCGGAAGGCCGGGGCTCCCAGGGACTGCAGATGTGCCGTCGCGTTTATCGGGGTAGTCATCGTGGCAATCGACTCATAGGAGGACAGGACGAACAGCCAATGTACGGAACTTCAGTCAACCCGGTTGGGATTCAGTCCATCCAATTCGGATTCGCCGGCACCCGCCTGGCGCCGCCGGTTGGCCGCTTCCCCAACCTCATCCCGCCAGTGGCGAAAGGCGGGCGTGTCGACATAATCATGCAATGTAGCCCGTCTACGGTACGGAACATAGGTGCCAATGTGCCACAGCGTGTTGCGATACAGACAGAAGTCACCTGCAGCCAGGTGCAGGGGCACGGCTCCGGGAAGTGACTCACAGTACTGCCGACAGACGCGTTCCCGCAGGACCGGGTCCATGCCATCCAGCGGCGGACCGGTGATCGGCCGCTGTGGAAAACGAGCCACCTCCGCTGGCAGGTCGAGGCGCAGGTGGCTGCCGGGAACAACCCAGGTGGAACTGTCTTCGTACAGGGCGCAATTGAGCTGATTGAACAGGTCCAGGTCACGGTAGTCGGCCTCCCACCGGGCCAGGTCCAGTCCGTGCACATTGTCGCGCCAATCCCGATGCCAGGGCGTGCACCAGGGCAACTCGGCGGGCTCCAGCAATACACCCAGCCCGTCCGGATGACCGTACGTATGCCGCGGGCTCAGCGTGCGTTGCAGGGCATCCACCAGTTCGGGCAGCTCGGCGAAAGCTGTGAATGGTGCATGGTCGATGGCAAAGCCGAAGACCGGCTGCAGCCGTTGTGCCTGTGGACCCGAGCGTTCCCGCGCCAGGCCACGCGCCTCGTCGCAGGCGCGGCGCAGGTCACCGATCAGCGCTGGCGGCAGGATCGCTGCAAAGACCATGTAGCCCTGCTGGTGGTACTCCTCGATGTGACGTTCCGACCAGGACCAGGTCATTCAGGCGACCACCTGTCGCCGCACCCACGGGACGACGACGTCGATCATCGCCGCCGTAGCGGCACCGCTGAATACGTGGTTGGCACCGGCCAGTTCCTGCAGATGGGCCTGTGGTCCCCGGGCCACGATATCGCGTGAGTCCTGCAAGGGGACCACGTCATCCTCGGAGCCATGCACCAACAGCCACGGCACCCGCACCTGGGTCCCCTTGTCGAGGACGCTGTGGATGGCTGCCATGTCATCCATATAGGTGCTGGACAGAGGGCAGGACGGCTCCTCCCACATACAGCCGACAGCGGGTGTTACATCGGCAAATTCCCGCTCGGCGAAGGCCTGCGTATGCACCATGCCCGCCAAGGAGACGAGCCAGTGAATGCGTGCGTCCATGGCGGCGCGAAGCACGCCCACCGCCCCCCCCATACTGTGACCGATGAAGCAGGCCGGGCGTTGTCCCACAGCGTCGAGGACGCTGCCCAGATCGGCGATCTCCTTCGAAATCGTACTGTCCTGAAAGCGCCCCTCCGAGTCGCCATTGCCGGAAAACGACAGCCGCAGCGTTGTTGCACCTGCCTCGGCAAGGGCCTCGGCCAGAGCCACGACAAAGGGCCGGTCCTTGTTGCCCGTTACGCCGTGGCCGAGTATGACAAGTGCTTTGCTCTGGCTCTGGTGTACCGTGTAGTCGAGTCGCTCGCCCTGCGTATTGCGTATGTCACCAAACATCCCGTATCTCCACGTTCAGTTGCGTTGAGAACTCCAGCTTCCCGCATCAGCCACTGTGCAGGACATGGTGTCGGTCTGGCCCTGACAGCGGCACGTCGATGCGCAGGCCACCGCGCGCATGCGACAGATGGAAGGCGACGATCGCTTCCAGTGTACGCACCGCCTGCCACGCATCGTACGGAAAGGGACCCAGCCCGTCGAGCCACTGCACCGCCTCGCCCACGGCGCGGTCCATGCCGGACTCTGGATACTGCTTGGGCCAGGTCTCGGTATGGCTGCCACGAACGATGGTCACCTCGCGGCCACGGCACACGGCATGGCCATCGGTGCCATGAAAACGCAGCCGCAAGGGAGTGGCCCCGTAGTCTGCAGCATCAATCACGCAGTGCAAGTCGCCGGCGGGGCCGCTGCCGCCGGGCGGCAGTTGGCGACCCAGACGCAGCACACCCCAGCCTCCGGGGTCGTGGAAGGCGTCCCCGCGGCAGTCGGGCCTGGCAGATGTGTCGAGGGTGCCGCTGACACCGGTTACCGACAATCCGGTGACCATCTGAACCGCGTCGATCATGTGTGTGCCGACGTTGCCAAGGCGACCCGTGGGCCACTGGGCGGACACCGACGTCAACGTACCGATGCCGCCGTCGGCCAGCAGATCCCGCAGGCGGCGGAAGGAAGGGTGAAAGCGCATGTTGTGATTGATCACCAGCAAAGCGCCGGCGTCGTCACAGGCGTCGACCATGCCCTGCGCCTCGGCGACGGTGGCAGCCACAGGTTTCTCACAATAGATCACCCGCGCCCCAGCCTCCAGTGCGGCGTGGGTCACCTCGGCATGAGCCGGCGTGTAGGTGGCGATGTTGACGATATCGAGGGGGGCTGCCTGGCGCAGCATCTGGCGCCAGTCGGCGAAGACGGGTACAGCGAAACGTTCGTGGAAGCGCTGGCGTCGGCCCTCATCGCGGCTGCTGCCGGCGACGAGATCGACGCGGTCATGGCCGCGCAGGGCCAGCACATGGGTGCCATCCAGATCCTCCACGCGCTGCCCCAGTACATCGCCGGAAACCTGGTCGGCGCCGCCAATGAAACCCAGGCCGACGATCGCGGCGCGGTAGCGAGTGTTGCTCATTGTGTGGGTCCTTGCATCGGGAGATCTAGCTCTTGGTGTGGATTTCGCCCAGGGAGCCGAAGCGGCGCAACTGCGGCGCCGCCCAGGCGGTGGCGACGACGACGAGCAAGGTGCCGATGCCACCGGAAACGACGGCAATGATCGGGCCGAACCAATGCGCCACCAGACCCGATTCGAAACCACCCAGTTCGTTGCTGGCAGAAACAAAGACGCCGTTTACGGCCGACACCCGGCCCCGCATCGCATCCGGCGTTGTCAGTTGCACCATGGTATGGCGCACGACCATGCTCACCTGATCGAAGGCCCCCGTAAGAAACAACATGGCAAGGGACAGGTGGAGGTTGCTGGAGAGGCCGAAGAGGATCGTCGCCACACCAAAACCGGCGACCGCTAGCAACAGGGCGCGCCCGGCTTTGGCCAACGGTGGCAGATGTGCCAGCAGCAGGGCCGTGAGCAATGCCCCCACGGCCGGCGCCGCGTGCAGGTAGCCCAGCCCTTCGGCGCCGACGGCGAGAATGTCCTCGGCGAAAACCGGCAACAGATAGACGGCGCCGCCGAGCAGCACGGCGAACATGTCGAGGGAGATGATTGCCAGCAGCACGCGCGTGCGGCGCAGGTAGTGGATGCCATCAAACACCGTCGACAGCGTCGCGTGGCCCCCGCCATTGTCGGCAACACCCGCTGCCTCCGGAATGCGCGCCAGCAGCACGGCAAACAGCAGAGAACTGACGGCTGTCAGCGCGTAGGCGGCGGGGATCGAAGCGGCGATGACGAAACCACCGATCGCCGGGCCGACGAAGCCGGCCAGCTGGAACATGCTGTTGTTCCAGGCGACGGCACTGGGAAAGATCTCACGCGGCACGAGGCGGGGCACCAGCGAGGAGCGCGCCGGGCGCCCGAGGGAGCCGACAACGGCGTCCAGCGTCAGCAGCGTGTAGACGACCCATACATCGGCATGGAGCACGGCCTGCAGGGCCAGGCCGGCGGAGGTCAGACTCATGCCCAACAGGCTCAACAACACAACTTTCCGTCGGTCGAAGCTATCGGCCAACCAACCGGCGGGCAGCGCCAGCAGGATGGCGGGAATCACCTGCACCAGGCCGACGAGACCCAGGGCCAGGGGTTCACCCGTACGCTGGTAGACATCCCAGCCCACAGCGACAGACTGCATGCGGGTGCCCAGTCGCGTGACGATGCCGCCAAAGGCGTACCGGCGATAGGCTGAAACGCGAAACGGCGCATACGGGTCGTGGGTGGCGCGCGGCGACTCGTCGCTCAATGCATACCGCTTGCTGCCGATGGTTGCCGCTTGGATTGTCTGGCGCCAGGCATATCATGGAAACAAGGTGCCCGGGAGCATTGGCTCAAACGTCCACCGACTTCAGGAGACTGCAGCAGCTGCCCAAGGCAGTCGCACGGTGAATGTCGAACCACGGCCAACGGTGCTGGAGGCGGTGACGCTGCCGTTGAGCATCTCCACGGAACGGCGAACGATGGCCAGACCCAGGCCGCTGCCTTCGCGTTTCTTGTCCTTGCGCTCCACCTGGCGGAATTCGTCGAACACGTGGGCCAGGTCTTCCGGGGGAATGCCGACACCGGTGTCGCTGACGGACAGCTCCACACCATCACCCAGCGACCGCAAGCGCAGTGTGATGCTGCCGGACTCGGTGTACTTGACGGCATTGCCCAGCAGGTTCTGCAGCACGCGGCGCACACGGGCCGCGTCGGTTCGTACCGGTGCCACCACCTGCAGGTCACGGACCAGTTCCACGCCGTCCGGGACCAGCGATTGCAGCCCTGCCAGGCAGTCGTCTGCGAGGCGTTGGAGATCCACGTCCTCTATGTGGATCTCGGTACGTCCCGATTCGATGCGCGACAGGTCGAGGATGTCATTGATGAGCAGCAGCAGGTTGTCGGCACTGACGCGGATGTTCTCCAGGTTGCGATACTGCCGCGCGTCGATCTCGCCCTGCACCCGTCGCAGCAGGATGCGGGTGTAGCCGATGATCGCATTCAACGGGGTTCGCAGGTCGTGGGACATGTGCGCCAGGAACGCCGATTTCAGCCGATCCGCCTCCTGCACGCGGCGACTGCCCTCGCGGATCTTGATGTTGGCCAGTTCCAGCGATCGGTTCTGTTCCGCCAGTCGCGCCGACAGTCCTTCGACGTCCGCGTAGCGGCGACTCAGGTCCTGCTGAATGGCACTGACCGAGCGGACCAGACGCAGGGACATGGAAGCCAGCGGCAGAAGGATGCCAGCCAGCAGCCAGGCGTGCAGCGTGCCACCCTCGGTGATACGGAAGACGACAACGCCGGCACTGGCGGCGAAGATGAGGAAACTCACCCCAACCGACCAGGCGCCCTCGCGGCGGCGCAGGACGGCGCCGAGCACCAGCAGGCCCAGCGTACAGAAGGCGATGGCGATGCCGATGGCGGAAACGGATGCCAGGGACCAGAACGTGCCGTAATTGAATGCCGGCGCTTCCGCGCTGAGATGGACGAAACGCACCGTCGCGCCCAGAGCCAACCATGCCAGCAGCAGCTTGCCGAACCGGGTGACTCTGCCGTGAAACTGCGTGTAGAGCAGCAGCAGACTGGTTGCATGGATGACGATGAGCCAGAGCCAGGCGATCTGCAGCATGACATTGCTGGCCAGGTCGGTCGCCGGCAGGAAATAGGCCAGACCGATGGCGATGCTGGTGCTACCCGAAAACAGCGCATGGTACAGATTGGCCCGCGACTCGCGCTGGAACAGGTACAGCAGCAGGTGCACGAAGGTGACGGCCAGCAGGATGCCGCCAAGAAAGATGAACAGGCCGGCATTGCGACGGGCTTCGGCTTCGGCATCGTCGGCCCGCTGCTGCGTGCGGCCAACCAGAGCCCCGAGATGCTCGATCGTTTCGTCCCACGAGCGGTGGCCCCCAACAACCAGCAGGTCACCGAGGCGACTGCGTCCCTGCAGCTTTCCGGTGTGCGGTCCCCACGACATCCAGGTGAAGGAGCCGTCGGCATCACGGTCTTCCACGACGACATCGAAACCCAGGTCGAGACCCGGTTCCAACTGCACGCCGGCACCGAGCGTCGCCAGGTCGATCCACCACTCATAGACACGCCGACCCTCATGCGACGACATAGCCACACCGTAGTGAACTCTGGCGTCGGCGCCGAGCACGGATTCGGTCAGACCCCAGCGGGACAACTGCACGGCGGGGCGAGCGCCGTGTGTGACATCCAGATACAGTTCGCAGCCGTCGTTGCCCGCCCAGTCGCCATCGGGCGGATTCGAAATGACCTCGGACTCGTCCGTGACTTCTACAGCGACCAGCAGGCGGTTCTGCGCATGGTCATAGGCGATGCGAAATGCCGCCGTCAGGTCCGCGCCATCGACCGGTGTCTGGCCAAAGGCAGGATTGCCGACGGGGTAGCGGGGCAGATGCCGCGGCCAGTCACTCAGATCGCCATCTACGCTGATACTGTCAATGGCGACAGCCATGGCGAAATTGCCATTGTAGCCCCAGGCCCAAGGCGCAGTGAAGAGCAGAGCCAACAGGCTCGCGATGAAGTAGCGGCGCATCGACATGACAATCGCAGGCAGTCGCAAGGATCGTGCCTGAGTCAGCTCAGACACTGGAGTCAAGCGGTAACTTACAGCAACGGAACGAGATATGCAGAACCGTGTGAGCCTCAGCCGGCTCGGCCAGCGAAGCAACAAGCGACAATAACTTTGGCAGCTGGCGGACAGAAAACTAACAAAATGCGTTGATAAACAAGCACATAAGACAGATCGCCAACAATGCTGACGGTGTCAGCAATGTTGTCGGTTCAAGCCCATCCAGAGATCGGAGCTCTGCCGTGCAGAATGTCCTCGAGTCGGCCCTGCCTGTCGAGGTCGTCGAGCGTATCATCGGTGCCCAGATAGTGACCATCAATAAAGATCTGCGGAATCGTTGCATCGCCACCGGAGCGTTGTATCATCGTTCGCAGGTTTGCCGTCGGCAGCTTGATTCCCAGATACATCCGTATCGGGATCCTGGTAAATTCCACACCCTTGCTGCGCAGCAGCATGCGGGCTTTCCAGCACCACGGGCACCAGGGACTGGAGTAGAGCTCAATCGTCGGCATGATATCTACTTTCACAAAAAGACAAGACATGCAGCAGGACACGCCATCCGGAATCCGCGTCGCCGTCGTGATCGGCAGCGTCCGCGAAGGAAACTACACATCCCACGCCGTCCGTCTCGTCGCCGACGAGTTCGCCAGGACCTTCCCTGAGGTCACCTTTGACATCATCGATCCACGAAAGCTGCGCCTGTCGGCTCCCGGCTCGGCCGACGAAGGGGATGCGCAGCTGGTGCGCGATACGCTGCATCGCGCGACGGCTGTCGTGTTGGCAACACCGGAGTATCATGGCAGCTATTCGAGCGTCATCAAACTCGTGATCGAGAATCTCGGCTTCCCCTCCGGCCTGGCGGGCAAGCCGGTGGCCATGCTGGGCGTTGCCGCGGGGCGGATCGGCGCCATCAAGGCGCTGGAACACCTCAGTTCGGTTGTCACCCACGTCGGCGGTCACGTGTTGCCAGGGTTTGTTTCGGTGGCCGGTGTGCAGGACCTCTTTGACGAAAATGGAGTCTGCACGGACGCTGGCACGGAGAAACGGGTCCGCGGATTGGCCAGCAATGTCATGGATTACATCCATCGGTTCGTCTGCCCCAGGATCAGCATGGAATCGGTGGTACGCGGCTGAAGACGTTTCTTGCACGTGCCATCTGGCGAAGAGAGCGTTTTTTGCACACCTGTGAGCGCGATCTTCCGGCTACATGGATGGGAGCCATCGGCGCCATTCTGGCAGAGGTCCCCGACATCCGGCGGAATTTCCGTCGCCAGACAGAGGAAAACTGAGGCCTATCTCAATTTTCCACGTGCCCGGCCACGGTCTGGCGAGTCCGATCTGTCTGCACGGATGTCACGCAAGTGATTTTCATACAGCCAGTTACACAACTTTCTACGGCGCCGGCGTCGAGGCGATAGAAAGCAATTCCCCTGGTCGGAGTCTGGCTTTCGTGAGCCCTGTCACACAGGAGAATCCGGCCCATACCGACCTACCAGATATGGCCGCCTGGTGCAGGCAGGCAAAAGGGCGGAAGCGAAGAAAGCTGGCACGATATTTGATGCGTATTCTGCACGCAGACGGATGCCGCGCCCAACAAGGAGGAAGACCGATGCCTCAGTTCAGGTATAAGGAAGCACACGGAAGAGCAGACGACATCACCGTCATCGAAGACAAGAGCATGTTCGTCAAGGACCAGAAGGGCAACTGGTCACCGGGCTTCGAGTTTATCGACAGCCATACCGTGAAGGCCCATCCGTTCATCATCGATGCCCTGCTGGAAGATGCCGAGCGCCTGTGGACCATCGACGAGATCCTGCAGCAACTCGACCACACGACGACGGACTGATCTGATCAGCGCCTTTCCCAAGACCAGGCGCAGGGGCTCGCAGTTGCCTGCCCAACACCAGGTCTACAGGGCAGGTCCAGAGGGCAGTGGTCGGCCATCTTCCGCAGGTGCGTTCGACCTCCTGTAGCAACCGAGCGAGGCGTCCGGCTGCGTCTGGCAGTCCCACGCTGTGATTCCCGGCGTGCTGCAAACGAACCTGTACTCCCCGCAGATCCCATCCCCGGTGCAATGTCCCGCCACTTGCTACCAGTCCTTACGGTAGCTCCACAGCGGACCCAGCGGATTGTCCGCCGGATCGCGGCGCGGGATGTCGTAGGCACAGAAGGGACACACGGGCACTTCGTTGAGAACCGTGCCACCACACTGTGGGCAGATCCGTACATGTTTTGCCGCCAGCCACAGCCCGATGGGCCCGAGCAACAGACCCAGCACGGCCCATTTGAGGAAGGCGCCACCCCGGCGCATGGCGAGCCAGACCGTGCCGACGGCTGCCAGACTCCACAGCAGCATGCACAGGCCGAAGCCAATGAGCGTCATCCAGATCCAGTTCATGTGTCCACTCTCTCGCCGATACGGTGCCATCACCGACCTGAACCTGCCCTGTGACACGGTCGCTGTGAATCGTCAGATCGACACGACCGCTGGTCGGCGTCGACGGTGACTCGATCTGGGCCGCCGTCCGACATCGGCGACGAGCCTCACAGATTCAGGACCATGTCGAGGTTGTCGAGGTCCCGGACCCTGAAGCTGCCGACATGCTGGAAGCCGAACTTCCGGTAGAAATGCTGCGCCCGCGGATTGTCACCACGGACACCACCCCACAGTACCAGGCGTTGCCGGCCGAGGCGGCGCAGGGATTCGGCCACGTGGGGGAACAAGGCGCTGCCGAGGCCCCGCTCCTGCCAGGCGTCGGCGACACAGGGGGCAAGCATGCAGCACTGGTCGTCGACCAGTGGGTGCCCGTGATCGATGTAGCGTCGACGATCACCCTCGCGCACGCCGATCTGCACGAGGAAGTAGCCAATGATGGTTGCGCCATCGAGGGCCAGGAAGGGCAGCAGATGGTTGTAGTCGAGTTCGGCGCACAGCACCACGGCATGATCCGCGTTCAGCGGATGTGGACCATAGACACCTCGAACCGAGGGTCCCAGGCCATCGAAGTAGCGCCCCAGAGCTTCGACATCCGTCGCCTGCAGCACTCGCGCCGTAAAGGGTGCGCCAGCACCGGTAACCAGTTGTGCCGTCAGCAACGCCGGGTTGTTGGCCAGGTCCTCGAGGGTCAGTCTCACAGGCCTGGATACCAGCGCTCGGCATTGCGCCCCAGCACGTCATCGAGCACATCAGCCGGCAGCTGCAGGCCCTGTACGGTCCTGTCGCGAATCTGCATGTCACCCGCCTTTCCGTACCATGCCAGTTCGCTGGCGATGCGGTCCTGTGTGAGCCGGGCCCTGGCCGCCACGTCCGCTGCAGGCAACGTCGACCAGGGTGTAGCATCGACGATATCGGTGCCGAAGAGGATCCGCTCGCGGTAGTGTTCGACGAAGGCGCGAACCCTGGTCGTGTCCTGCAGGGCCAGATCCAGCAATCGCGCCGATGTATCCACGGCGAAGTTGGGGAACTCCTCCAGTCGCTGCGCGACGGCATCAACGTCATACTCCAGGCTGGCCAGATGGGCACCGATGACACGCAGACCGGGATGGCCGGCGACCATACGATCACGGGCGTCGATGATGTCGCCGTGGGATGGCACATCCTGGCGCCCGTACATGTGCCACTGCGGATTGCGGCTGTAGTAGCCGTAGTGCGGGTCGGCGGGGTCGTCCAGCGGCCTCCAGCAGGACCGTGGTTCGCCGATATGCAGCACCAGCGTCGTGCCCCTGGTCTGCAGGTAGTCGTAGATGGGATCGTAGATGGGATCGTCCACCATCAGGTACTGCCCCGATGGCTTGATGAGTTCCATGCCGACGTTCTTCCAGATCTTCACCCCCACCGCACCCGCCGCCAGATCGGCATCCAACTCGGCGATGACACGCTCGGCATAGTCCCGTTCCGGCTGGCCGTCGGCAGCAAAAGTGGGCAGGTCGAAGCCGGCGACCCAGGCGAACCGGTCCGGGTGGCGTGCTGCGAGAGAGCGGAAAACGGCAGTGCGGGCCCGCCACTTCTGCCGGTCGGGCTGGGGCACCGAAATGTTGAGCAGCTTCAAGTCGAGATCGGCCAGCATTTGCAGGCCGACGTCGCCGTCGCAGGACAGGTGCAGGTGGGCATCGATGTGGGCTGTCATCTGTCGTTCTCCGGGCCATCCCAGCAGGCGGTGCCGATGGCGAAGTACTTGTGTGCGAAGGGTGGCCTGGGTCGGGCGCCGTACCAGATCCGCCAGCCGCCTTGCGGCAATTGCACCACCGTCTGGCTGGTGGTGTAGTGGGACTCCCAAGCGCGCGCAGTCTCGTCGGGGCCGAAGACCGGGTTGTGCGGGCTCTTTTCCCAGACGACACCATCGCGACTTACGGCCACACCGAGGGCGGTCATCATCGGCTCCATCTGCGAATAACTTCCGTACCACATGACGAACAGGCCCGGCTCCGGATTGAGCACGTAGGGATAGAACAGACGCTCGTGCTCCCACGTCTGATCGAGCCCGAGGCAGGGCTGTGGGTCCAGGGTCCAGCAGAGACCATCGTCACTGCGGGCATGGCGAACGGTCCAGGGCTCGGTGGCGACATCACTGAACCACAAGTGGTAGATGTCACCCACTTTCAACACGCTGGGAGCGTAACAGTTTTCCAGCTGTACTGCAGAGGGCACATCCCAGTTGAAGCCGTCGCCGCTGGAGGTGCTGTGCAGTGTGTGGCGACCCGTGCCGCCGGCCAAGTGGGAGCTGGAGAACCACAGCCGCAGGCGATCGATCTCGCGCACGACGTCGCCACAACCGCGGCGCAACAAGGCCGGCGTCAACACCGAGTGCGCATCATCGCCGACTTCAAACACGGGCCACTGGGGATGTTTGCGGAAGTACACGCCGTCGGCACTGGAGGCGTGGCCCAGGCGGAAGACGCGCCCTGCCACATCTCCTCGTGAGCCGGGGTAGTACATGCGATACTGGCCGGCTTCGTAGAACGCACAGGGCGCAAACAGGTGCATGTCGTCAAAGGCGCCCTGTGGACCCAGGCCGATGACGGGCTCTGCGTCACCGTCACGGACCCAGTTCTGTGGTTGCAGCCAACGATGATAAGCGTCAGTCACAGGCGTCTGTCATAACCGTCTGTCATCCGCCCCGACTCCTGCATGGGTTGTGGATAGACGCGTTGCCAGTGAGGCTGGCCAAAGGCGGCACTGTCCCACAGTGTTTCGTGGGCGACGAGGCGTTCGGAATGAGCCCCCTGGATGGAGCGCAGCAGCTGTGTCGTCAACTCGCCATCGAGGCGCCGGGCGATGGGGCGGCCCGCCTCGGTGCAGGACAGATCCGTCACTTCCTGCGGGTCCGTGTCGAGGTCAAAGAGCAACTGTGTGCCGTTGGTGTACTTCACCCACTTGTAACGGCCGTCGAAGTTCATCACAGCATTGCCGAGGAAACCGAAGATGCGCTGCCGTGCCCGGGTCCCAACGCCGAGTCCGGGCAGCAGTTGTGAATCATACCAGTGCGGTCGATCCACACCGGCCAGAGCCAGCAGTGTTGCCGTCACATCCGCCAACGACACCAGTGATGCATCGACACGTCGCCCACCGCCGCCCGGCTGACGGACCAGCAGCGGCACGTGACAGCTTCCCTCATAAAAGTTCGTCTTGCCGATGAGACCGTGGTCGCCGAGCATGTCGCCGTGATCGGAGGAGAAAATGATGATGGTATTGTCGAGCCGTCCGGTCTCTTCCAAAGCCTGTAGAATGCGCCCCACCTGGTCATCGATCTGTTGCACCAGAGCCGCATAGTGGGCCCGCACCCTGGCCTTGTGTGTGTCGCTGAACTCGGCATAGTCGACGCCGTTCCAGGTGCCACGATTGCTGCGCACATTGGCCTCGACCATGTCCTGATCCTGCGCCGCCACATAGGGAGCCGGCGTCGGCATGTGGGCAGGGTCGAACAGGGCAGCATACTCGGCGCAGGGATCGTACGGACAGTGTGGTCCGGGAAAGCCGACCATGGCAGCGAAGGGGCGCTCATCGTCGTACTGGCGGAGGAAGCGCTCTGCCTGGGAACCGACGAAGCCGTCCCACGAATCGTCGAGTTCGTACGGACAGATGATGGCGCCACGATTCTCCTGGTAGCCTTCGTGCTCGTTGCCGTGCAGTTTGCGCAGGCCCTTGCGGGCCAGATGGTGGTAGTAATCGTCCTGGATGTCCAGCCAGCGCTTGTCCTCACAGATGACACGATGCTCGAAGCCGAGGGCTGCATCCCACGGGTAGAAGTGCATCTTGCCGATGGCTGCCGTCATGTAGCCGGCGTCCCCGAGGATCTGGGGCCACGTGCGTACACCGGTTTCGGCAAGGTCAGGACGCAGGAAATGGTCGTTGCCCAGTACGCCGTTGGCGATGGCGTCCCGTCCGGTGAGCAGCAGGCAACGGGCTGGTACACACACCGGGGAGGGGGAGTACGCATGCGGGTAGAGGACCCCTTCGTCAGCCAGTGAATCGATGTGTGGCGTGTTGATAAAGTCCGCGCCATAACAGCTGAGGAAGTCAG
The DNA here is from genome assembly GCA_027593305.1 of bacterium. Classification (GTDB taxonomy): domain Bacteria; phylum Latescibacterota; class UBA2968; order UBA8231; family UBA8231; genus UBA8231. The sequence continues at coordinate 6,742 of JAQCJA010000002.1, read as the reverse complement.
CGCGCAGTTGGTCGGGCATGATGAAAAGGAGATTGGGGCGGTCCATCCTGGGCTCCTTCAGGTTCTGCGCTGGATTCTTCCACCGTGCCCTAAACTGGGGTTTTTGCTGGCCACTGGCGAGGCCCGGGACGTGGTCGGCACACTTACTGCACGATGATCTCGTCGGTGAAAATCCAGGCGGGGCTGGCGGCGCCGATGTGCCAGTCCGGACAGTTGCGCCGACTGGTGACGCGCACGCGCACGTAGCGTGCGGTTGTCGGGGAGAATTCGGCGCGGAAGGACGCGGTGAAAATCGAGCCCTGGTGCTCGTCAGCGGTGGCCGTCGCTGCGCCTGCTGTGTACCAGGTGCTGCCGTCGTCGGACAGATCTGCCTCCAGTTTCAGCGGCAACCAGATCCACGAGTTGATGGACTGCAGGAAACTCATGGACACACGGCGCACGGACTGTGGCGCGCCCAGATCGAGGGTCGCCTGCAGATCCTCACCCTCCCAACCAAGCCAGCCAAAGCTGTGGTCGATGGGACCTTGCAGCCCGTCGACCAAGGTGGCGGCGCCATGGGCGGGGTATTTCGAGCTGAAGGGCGGGGTGAAATCCGGGGTACGATCCACGGCCAGATGATCCACCGGCACCCGCTGCAGTACTTCGCGGTAGCGATCGCCATACTCGGCCGGTGACGTATGCCACTCATGGACCCGGGTGACGCCCTGATCCTGGGCGATGGCGACGAATGCAGCCAGTCGCTGCAGAACCTCACGGCGAGCTTGCCAGTTGCCATCGGCACCCCGTTCGAACAAGCCATCGGCGCCGGTGGCGCGAGTCTTGGCCTGCTCGAGCCAGGTGAAACGCAGGGGCTGGCGCGCCCAGCGGATGCGCCGCACGTGCACTTGGCTGTCGCTGGCAGCCTCTTCGGCGGCGTCGAATTGCGCGTTGTAGGTGGCCATGAGTGTTGGTGTCAGGTAGGATCGGGCGGCGCTGACCGGGTTGCCGAAAATGTTCAGGTCCGCACCCGAAGCGGCAAGGGCATCGTGCTGCGTGTCGATGTAGGCGCGCAGGTGGGGCGCGGCGGCGGCGCCGTAGTAGCCGACGAGAAAATCGTCCATCACGCCCTCCACATCGACGTCCGGATTCCACAGCAGCTTGGCGATCAGGTAGCTGCGCAGTTCCGCCCATTCGCCGCCGACTTCGCGATTGCCCTGCTGGAAGTGGGCGACGGCAGCGTTGTCGACGTAGTACTGCAGGTTGGGTTGCAGCACACGCAGGTTGGGAAAGGGGCTGACGAGGTTGGAGAACTGGATGACGTAATCCCAGATCAGCAGGCGATCGGTGCTTCGCGCCCAGTCTTCCAGTTCGGCGCGGAAACCCGCAGCCGATGGGTCCGTCACCACCGGCCGGGATCGGTTCAACTCGATGGGGGCCAGCACAACCAGCACGTTGTGGGCGGGGCGCAGATCCCTGGGCGCCTTGCGAGAGTACTGATAGGCGAGGGTGGAGATGGTCCTGTCAGGAAAATCACCGGCGACGCGGTTGATGAAACGCAGCAGCGACCCGGAGTGGGCCTCCTGGTGCGCATCGATCGCCGCACACCGGTCACAGGTGCAGAAGCCATAGGTGTCGTTCTGACTCACGGACCAGTACTTCTTTTCCGGTTCCGCATCGATGCGCTGTCGCAGATGGGTCACCAGGGTCTGATACATCCCCTCGTTCGTCAGGCACAATTGGCCGTGGGGGATCCGTCGCCCATCGACTTCGGCAAACCACTCGGGATGTGTGTCGAAGTAGTCATCCGGAGGCACCAGACCGGCAAAGGTATGAACCCACAGGCCCCACTCATCCCCATGGTGGTCGAGCTTGTGCCATTCGGCAAAGGCCGGATCCCAGGCACCGCGATAGTAGTCGGAGCGGAACTCAAGGCGCGGGATCTGCACGACGTCGAGATCCTGCACAATCGTGATGGGCCCCGGGGCGGGTGAGACCATCACGCCCGGCGCATACAAGCGGAAGCCGAGATGGTCCTCCAGGAACGTTGCCGCACCATAGATCGGACCCTTGGCCGACCCACCAACGATGATGAGCCGACCTTCGACACTGCGCAGGGCGAAAGCATCTTCCCCAAGGGAAACATCGCCCCTGTCGATCCCGAGCTTCTGCGTCTGCCGGTTGTGGCCGATCAGGATGTCACCGGCGTGTGACGGCGTGTCATCAGCGAGGATGGGCACAGCGATCCCCTGCCAGCGGCCGAGGTGCTCGGCCAGCAGGGCAGCGGCACGTGTTTCGGCCGCCGTCGGAACCTGGGGCAGAAGGATCCGGGTATTCATGACGGGCTCCGGGGACAGTGTTGGTACCGTCGGTCCACAGGCGACGAGGGCGGCTGCAATCCATGACAGCAGGCACAGCCGGCTCCCGTGACAGAAACGAACAGTGACGGCGAGGCTGGACACGGTCGGGTCTCCTGATGGACGGGACCGCCAAAGGCGCCGGGGCCTTCAGATGTGTGCCCCGGGGGGCCCGTCAGTGGCTGGTGCTGGCCAGCAGGCGGTTGACGGCGTTCGAGATCGTCTGGTTCACCAGCAGACTGAAGGCAAGCCAGTCTCCGGCTGACACGTCCGTCCACTCCACCAGATCGAACAACTCCGGATTCTGCGCCGAGAGCGCTTCAGAATAGACTCGCGGGTCACGCTCGACCGCCTCGCGGGCGATGGCGATGAGGGCCTCAACGGTGCGTTCCTGGTAGCGGCCGGACTCGACCTCATCCGCTGTCAGCTTGAGTTCGTCATATCCCGCCTCGAACCATTTGGCATGCTGCCGGAACAGCCCGGGCAGCGGGTTGGTCAGAGGGAACTCGTCCGATGCCGGGTACAAGTGCACGGAGCGGTACTCTTCCGGGATGGAAATCACGCGCGGGAAGGGGAACATTCCCTTCACCAGACAATTGGCCAGCGCCACCAGGGCCGTCTCCGGGGCGCTCTGTTCGTCGACCTGATGGTGATTGCGGATGGGCTCCACGAGGCGGGGGAATACTTCCCACCGCTCCAGCAGTGCGCCGGACGTCACCGGATGCTGCAGGTCACCAACGACGGCCCGCTCGCAGTCCAGCAGACGCGTCTGCCACTTGCTGCGCTCCATTTCGTACAGCACCAGGGGGTAGGTGTCCTTGTAGCAGACGGTGTTGAGCACCTTGCCCACGTCGTGCAGAATGCCGGCGGTAAAGGGATCAAAAGCCCCATGTACACCCTTGAAACGTTTCCACGAACCAAAGCGGCGCAGGACATCGATAACGAAGGGGGGCAGAGACAGGGACTTGAGTACTTCCTGCTGCCGGGGGGAGGGTGATTCGACATTGAGCTGCAGCAGTTGCGCCATGTAGCCGGTACTGACGCTGTGGGCGAAAAAGTCCTTGGCGACGAAGCCGGACTGATCGACCTTGCGCACCAACTCGTTCATGGCCCGCCCGGTAAGGATCTGGCGGGTTTCCTCCATGCCGATCATGGCCAGGGCATTGGCCAGTGTTTCGATCCGTTGGCGCGCGCCGTAGCGGGCCAGATTCGCTGTACGCACGATGGTTGCCGTCAGCGGTCCATCGGGTTCCACGATGCGGGCGACCGCCGTATGGGACTTGTCAGCATCGATGGCGGCGATGGCCTTGCGCGCCACATGCGGGAAACCGGGGAGCAGGTCCATCGTCGTCGGGTCAGCGTTCAGCGCCGCCGACGCCTTTTCGCGCGACAGCAGCCTCTCCGCCGCTGCCAGGTCAGCGCCGGTAAAGGTCGCCGCCTTCTGCCGGATCAACGGGCACAACTCCGCGTCGAAGAAATTGCTCCAGAAGGCCTTCGTCTCGATCTCGGTCGAGGCGGAAGAATATCCCCGAACATTGAGCTCGGCACTGAACCGCTGCAGGCGTTCGTAGTCGAAGAGGGCGCGCTTGGGATTGTGACAGACGACGATGTAACGCTCCTGGCCGGACGTCGCCCAGAGGCGGATCGTGGCTTCCGACAAGCGCGGAAAATTGGGGCCAAAGATGATGGCGCAGGTGGCGTGGGACAGGTCCCAGAGCTTGCGTGGAATGTCGGAGGTGCGGTCGATCATGATGAGCCGCACCTCGGCGTCCAGCTGCGACTCCTCAATGAGCTTGTTGAGTTGCTTCTGGGCCAGATAGATGCTGCGAAAGTGGCGATATTCGTCCGACGTACGGAGCAGAGCCGTGTTCTTCGGAATCGGTTCGCCGAGGATCGCGTAGAAGATCTGGCGCGCTGGTGCTTGTCTCAGGGTCTCAGTCACGGGACTCGAATGTGAGCACAAGGGGTACGAAAAGTCAAAACACGCATAAATCTAGTAAGAATTCAGGGGGAAAAGCCCATGGCTTCCATGGCCGACAGCGACGCGACACACAAATGGGAAGCGCGCTACACCGAAGAGGGCTACGAGCCGGATCGCGACCCGACCCCCTTTGTTGTCGATATCACCGGCTCCCTGAGCCCGGGTCAGGCCCTGTGTCTGGCAGCTGGCGCCGGCCGTAATGCGGTCTACCTGGCCACCCGGGGCTGGTCGGTGACGGCGACGGATATCTCCCCTTCGGGTCTGGCCTGGTGCCGCCGTCAGGCGCAGGAGCGTGGTGTCGAGGTGCACACCGTCGTCGCCGATCTGACCACCTGGGATGCGGGCAGCGCCTGCTGGGATCTGGTGACAATGGTCTGCTACCTGCAGCCCGATATGTTTCCCAGGTTGTGCCGGATGCTGCGGCCCGGGGGACACTTCCTCCTGCACACCTTCAGTTGCCGCCAGCTGGGTCAGGGGTGGGGACCGAAAAGTGCAACACATCTGGCCGAACCCGATGCCATACGGGCGGCCTTTCAGGATTGGCACCTGGTGCACTTCGACGACGGGCTGTTCGTACGACCCGATGGTCGCACGGAGGGCGTCGTGCGTATGCTGGCAGTCTGCCCGGGTTAGCTTTCCCGCCGCACGATGGCACTGGACGCCTGCGCCGATCTCATTGCGCGTCCAGTGCCGCCACCTGTTGGGCCAGCCCCGTCCGCAGGGGTGTGGCAGGCACCGGCAAGGCCGCCTGCTGCAGGTTGCCCAGATCATAGATGCGATGGCAGAGAAAAGACGCGGACGCAGGATTCTGTGCCAGAAACTCGCCGACGGGAAGTTCCTCCACACCAAGCTCGACGCCGACAATGTCGGCGATGATGCGGTAGTAGGCGACGGACTCGACGACATCCGGCCCGGCTGCCTGAAAGATGCGCTGGTGGAGATCGGTGCGGTGGACCATGCCAAGCATGAGATCCGCCAGGTCCTGTGCCAGAATCGGCTGTTGCAGAAAGTGACCGCCGCCCACCAGGCGCAGGGCTTCACCCGCCCGCAGGCGCTTGAGCAATTGTTTGTCGCGGCCGTGGGTGGGCAGGCAACCCAGCAGCGAACCGGGTCCATAGATGTGGCACGGGCGCACGACGGTCCAGCTCATGTCGCCGCAAGCACTGCGCAGCAGTTCCATTTCGCACAGGCGCTTGTTGCCACCATACCCATCCGGCAGGTAATGGGCGGAGGTTTCCCCCTGCGGAAAGTGGCGGTGGACGGGATCAAAAACGAAGTCCGTCGAGACGAACACCAGTTGCCGCGCCCGGTCACGAAAGACCGCCACATCCTGCAGGGCGTCGTCCACATCGTAGCCGATGCAGTCGGCGACCAGATCAAACCGTTCGATTCCGGCGCCCTTCATGGCGGCGCTGATCTGCGCCGCAAAGGCGCCCGTCTGCTTGCGGTCGGCGACGATGGCATGGACCCCCGCAGGCAGCGTTCGCTGGCCACGGGTCACCACCCAGACATCCCAACCGGCAGCCACCGCCCTGCGGGCCATCGTCCCACTGACGAAACCGCTGCCGCCGATGATGAGCAGGTTGTCGTTCATGATCCCTCCTGCATCTGGGGTTCACGCGGCAACAGGTCCAAGGGTTGGACGATCCTGCGGCGTTGTGGTGTGAGGCGTGCCAGCAGTTGTGCCGAAGGTGCGTAGCCATGGCGGAAATTGCCCCACGAGGGCCCGTAGCGGATCACACAGACCCGCCGTTGCCCCGCATTGATACGTCGCGCCGATCCGTGGGCGATGCCGTCGGTGAAGATGATGGCGTCCCCCGCCTGCATGGGCACTTCCACGGCGCCCTCGATGCCTTCGACGGTGGCGCCTTCGGGTTTCATGCGGTGCCTGTCCTGATGCGGATGCGGGAAGTTTGCTTTGTGGCTGCCGGGGATCAACATCGTGCCGCCGTCCCCCGGGCCGATGTCGGTGAGGGCCACCAGCGCGTTCACCTGGCCACACATGAAACGGCCGGCGTGGTAGCGAAAGTGGTTGCGCAAGCTTGGTGGTGTGCCGCCGGAATGAATGCCGATGGCTTCCCCGGGACCGCGGAAGCTGGCAAAACACTCATCGATGAACAACGGCCCGTGGTGGTAATCGAAGGTGCCTTCGCCGCCGACGAAAAACTTGATCCGTTCGAACCAGGAGGGGTGATCGATGAGTTGCTCGAAGGCTTCCCCCGCCTCATAGATCTGCTGGTAGTTGTAGCCATCCTTGGTGCCGTACGTGTGGCCGTGCACATGACCGAACCACTGCCCGGGTTCCAGCCTTGGGATGCCATCGAGGGTGCTGTTGCAGGCGGCCACTTCCGCGGCGGACAGCGCCGCCGGCACATGGATGTAGCCGCGCAGGTCAAACAGGTATACGTCGAGAGGGTCAACCATCGAG
>JAQCJA010000301.1 GCA_027593305.1 bacterium | reverse complement strand
GCTTCCCACATTGGTTCCAGCAGCGTGTCTATTTGGACGTTCTCAAGCCATAGCGGGAGAATCCGGGTATTTCTGCGGTGAATTCGTAATAGCCGCTCTTGTATTGATGCGACGCCAGCACCGTGGTGTCTTCCACGGTGCCATCGGCGTACTCGTGCCATACGGTCAGAGTACCCGTGTCCACATCGACGAGATCCGACCCGAGTTTCACCCACAGCGATGCCGGTGTTTCGAAGACCAATCCTCCCGGCTGGAAGGCGATCACCAGATCGGAGAGCCGGTTGCCGATCACCGTCATGACGATCTGTGTGGGCTCGGCAACAGCGCCATTGGGCACGGTGAAGCTGACGTAGAGGTCATCGTCCAGGGTGGCGCTCGAATTGAGATCGCTCAGGTAGAGCCGTGACTTGCCGCTGGGCCAGGCGATCTGCGTGACGGTGCGTGTTTCGTCGGCGGCAAGATCAACAAAGGTGTCAGGGGCGGGCGCCGGCTCCGTCGTCTCCGTGCTGCTCGCCACAACGGTGGTGGACGTTGCCGCCGGGCGTTTGCCCGCCGGCATGAGCGGCAGGCGCAGCTGCTTCAACTCTCCCCAGCTGGCCTCTTCAGTTCCCTGCGCCGAGCTTGCCAGGGCCAGGGCCAGGGCCAGGATTCCGCTACATAAGAGAATTTTGTTCATGACGTGGATTGCTCCTGCTTTGAGTATGCCAAATCTGTTGTGCTGACTTTGCCCGCTCCGGGTACTCGGCCTGGCTCGGTCAGCTGACATGGAGTTCGTCCAGCACGCGCCGTACCCGATCGAGGTCGAGTCGCGCTTCTGCCTGGACAAAGATGCTTTCCGCCTCCTGCAGCAACGTGATTGCATCTCCGGATTCACCGGCGGCGATCTGTAATTCTGCCAGTTCGCGGAGCGCTTCACCGAGACTCACGGAGGCACCGAACTGGCGGTTGATATCGATGCTGCGGCGCAGTACATCACGTCCCTCATCCCAGCGTTGCTGTTGCCGAAACAGATGCCCCTGCAAGCGCAGTGTGTCGGCGATGCCAAGGGCATCATCCAGACGTCGAAACCCCTGCATGGCGGCCGACAGGGCCAGCTGGGCGTCAGCATCTCCCTTGCCAAGCAGTGCTTCGGCGCGCGACAACTGGATGTTGGGTTCGTGGGCCCGCAGGCGTGACTGGCGGCACAGTTCGAGACTGCGGGCCGACAGATCCAGTGCTTCGTCCCAGCGCTCCTGATCCGCCTGGATCATCGCCATATTGAGGCAGGTGAGGGCCATCTGTTCGAGGTCCTGCCTCTCGAGGTCAAGTTTCAGTACCTGCTCGTAGAGCCGCGACGCTTCCTCCAGTTCGCCACGGACCGTCGCCAGCACCGCGAGGTTGTTCAGGCAGCTGGCGAGTTCTGCGGGATCATCCAGCAAAGTCTGCCGTGCCTGCTCCCAATGGTCGGCGGCCTCGGCGTAGCGACCCGACTGAAAGTCCGCGACACCCCAGTTCAACACCGCCTGACCATAGACGGCGCGGGCGCCGGGATCCTGTTGCTGACCGACGAGATCGATGGCGTGGGCAAAAGCCATCGTCGCATCGCTGTAGCGACCGCAGCTCAGATCGATCCGGCCCATCTGCACGACGGCATCGGCTTCCTCTGTCGGCCGTTGGGCAGTGACCGCGACGGCCTGCATGCGGGTCATGCGTTGTGTTGCCACGTCGTACGCCGTCAGGTTCGCATAGCAGCGGCCGGCAGCCCGCAGGGCTCGCAGCAAACGGCTCACTTCGCCGTTGGACTGGAGGCAGGCCTCGGCGGCCTGGTCAAAGAGCAGAGCCGCTTCGCGCCAGCTGAACAAGCGCCTGGCATTTGCTGCGGCATGTTCGAGGCGGGGGAGCGCCTCGGCGAAGCGTTCGCTGCGGAACAGGTGGTGGCCCAGCTCGGCGTCGTCGATCTCGTCTCCCATGCGGCCGAGAATCCCTGCTACACTGCTGTGGTACTCGCGACGCAGTTCCCAGGGGGTCTCCTCGTACAGCACTTCGCGGATCTTCGAGTGGGTGAATTCGTACATGCCATCGGCGCAGGTGACCAGGCGATGCTGGCGCTCCAACCGGAAGAGTTGCTTGAGCAGGGCGATCCGGGGGGTCCCCGCCGCCGCCTCCAGGGTCGCCAGGGTGAAGCGCTGGCCGATGACGGCGGCCAGTTGCAGCAACTCGCGCTCCGGGTTGGCCAGCAACTCCACACGCCGAAGAACGAGGGCGCTGACACGTTCAGGAAGCACCTGCCCGGAGAACCCCGGGTCCACCTGCCAGAGCCCGTTCTGCTTGAACAGGACGTTCTCACTGCGCAGCAGCTTGAGGATTTCCATGGCGATGAACGGGTTGCCCTGCGATTGGGCGCAGAGATAATCGCCGAAGTCAGCGTCGAAATCGGCATCGACAAACAACGACGCCGTCAGTTCAACAAGGGCGGTCCGGTTCAGGCGTTCGAGACCCAGGCGGTGCACGCCGTCCTCTGCGGCAAGCCGGGACAGCAGACTGACGAGATCGCTGTTGGCATTGGCCTCTTCCGGGCGGTAGGTGACCAGCACCAGGATCGGAGCGTCCGCCAACCGCTGGATGATGTGGCTGAGCAGGTTCAGGGAGCCGTCATCGGCCCAGTGCACGTCCTCCAGGATGAGCACCAGTGGCCGGGATCGTGCCACCGTCTCGAGCACCTCCAGGATGGCATCGAAGAACCGCAGACGAGCCGCATCGCCGCCATTTTCGGCACCGAGAGCGGCGGTGAAACTGCTGCGCACCTTGGCTGTTGTTGTGGACGAGCGGGCCAGGGCCGCCAGCTCCGGGTCCTGATCCTGCAACTGCTCGATCAGGGCCTGACGCACGTGCGGGGACAACGCCTCATCCGGCAGGTTGAACAACTCGCCCAGGATATCCATGAAGGGCATGTACGGGCCGAGGCTGTTGTCGAATACGCAGGAACCGGACAGGCAGTGGATGCCGGCTGCTTCGACGCGATGACGGAATTCTGCGGTGAGGCGTGTCTTGCCGACGCCTGCTTCGCCGGCGACGAGGACTGTGTGCCCCCCACCCGCCAGGGGCTCCAGATGCGAAACGAGGGCCTGCATGTCATCCTCGCGCCCAACGAAAGCCGGCTGAAAACTACGGGCGCGCTGCTGCGCTGCTGCTGACTCGGCAGCCGAAACCGGTGCCTGCGTCCACGTGGTCAGGTCCTGATGGAGTCCCAGAGCATCGAGTTGGCGCAGGGCCGTGGCAGCATCGGCGCGCTCTTCGGGCAGCTTGTTGAGCAGGCGCAGCACGAGGCGATCGAGAGCGCGGGGGATGCCTGGTTGCAGTTGCGAGGGAGCCGCAGGTTCCTCGATCAGTTGGCGATAGATGAGGGCTGCCGGTGAGGGAGCCGTGAAGGGCAGGGTGCCGGTAAGCAACTCATAGAGAAGCACACCGACGGCATAGAGATCCGCAGCAGGTCCCACGGGGTCGCCGAGGATCTGCTCCGGTGCCAGATACTCCACACTGCCGACAATGTCATCGGGGCGGGACAGAATTGGCTCCGATGGAACCGTGGTGATGCCGAAGCCGAGGACCTTCACGGATCCATCGTCGGCGATCATGATGTTATCGGCCCTGATGTCGCGGTGCAGGATGTCCTGCGCGTGAGCGGCGGCCAGGGCCGACAACAGTTGTCGCACTGTGGCGATCGTCTCCGTAACCGACAGACGTTCCTGGTCCTGCAACCGCTGGCGCAGACACTCGCCTGCGGCCAGATCCGTGGCTGTCCACAGCACGCCATGGGCCCGGCCGCTGCCCAGGGTGCGGATGATATGGGGGTGCTCGATGCTTGCCGCCAGCGCCGAGTCGTGCGCAAAACGCTGCACGTCGTGCTCGTCGCCAATGCTGTCCAGCAACAACACGCGGACGGCTACGTCACGGGCCCCCGCCTCATCCCAGGCCAGATGGACGACGGTGGAGTCGCCCTGGCTGATGATCCTGCCGAGGCGGTAACCGCCCAACACCGTGCCGGTCAACAGATCGTTCATGCTCATCACGCCATCTCCGCCAGCAGGGCTTCGGTGCGGCGCAACTCATCGTCGGCACCGATCTGCCGAAACAGACGGGCCGATTCCGAAAGCCGTGTTCGTGCCTTGATATCAGCGCCCCGTTTGCGCTCCAGGATGCCGAGCTCCAGTTCACATTCGGCGACCCCGAGGTCATTCCCCAGCCCACGGAAAGTGTGCAGGCCAGCCTCCAGGCTCTTTACCGATTCGGTGTAGTCCGACCGTTCACGCAAGACCATGCCGGCTACTTTGCGGCACTCCGCCAGGCCCAGGCGATCATTGAGTTGTGCCATCAGCGACGACGCCTGCAGGCACGAACGCTCGGCACCATCGAGATCGCCCATATGCAGCTCGGAGACAGCGAGGCTGATACGCACGTTGGCAAGCACCGGGATCGTGCCCAGTTCGACGGCCAGTTCCTCGGCTTTGCCGTAGCTGTCGATGGCACTCTTCCAGTCGCCCTGGTTGGCGTGACACATGCCGAGGTTGTGGAATGTCTGACAGAAGCCGTAGCGGTTCTTGGCGCGGGAGTAGGCTTTCAGTGCCTCGCTGTAGTGCAGGACGGCTTCCACATACTGCCCACGGACCGTGGCGATGATGCCCATGTTGCCGAGGATGGCACCGAGCAACCCATCGTCCTGGCAGCGACTGAGGGTTTCGCGGGCGTCGGTGAAATGTGCCTGAGCCGCATCGAGGTCGGACTGTTCGAAGGCAATATTGCCGAGGCCGAGAAAACTCTGCGCGCAGCGGACCCCGTCGCCGAGTTCACTGAACATTTCCAGGGCCCGGCGGTACTGTCGGTCCGCATCATCCCAGGCCGCCTGCAGGACGTGGACCTGACCCATCTGCAGACAGGCGCTGGCACGAACGGGAGAGGCCCCGCTCGGCTCGGAGCCTTCTTCGAGGACCTGCCGACAGGCATCGAGGGCGGTGTCGTATTCGCCAAGAAGGGCTTCGACGTCGGCCTGCAACAGACGTGTCTCGGACTGCTCCTGTTGCGTCGCCAGCGTCGGGCAAACAGCGTATGCGTGCCGGGCCTGCGTCAGGTAGAGGCGGGATTCCCGCAGGGCGAAACTGTCACGCGCCTGCCGGGCGGACTGGAGCAGATGGGGCAGGGCGCGGTCAAACTGTTGCGCATGATAGAGGTGGTAGGCCAGTTGCTGGCTCTCCTTCGGCCGGTCGCGTTCAAGGATGTAGGCCAGGCGCAGATGGATGTGCCGCCGCTTGGCAAGCGGCAACAACTGGTAGAAAGCATCAGCGAGCACCGGGTGGCTGAAACGGAAACCACGGCCGTCCACCTTGATCAAGTGCGTGCGCCGACCCAGTTCGTCGAGGTCCCGCAGGATGCGGGTGACCGGTTGCGCCAGGGCCTTGGCCAGCATTCCACCCTCAAAATGCGGGCCCTGAACAGCAGCCAGACTGAGCAGGTCACGTTCATCTTCCGGCAGTTTCTTGATGCGACCACGAATCGTGTCACGCACCGTATCCGGGATGTCACCTTCATCGAGGCGACGGTTGATCCACAGACCATGCTGCTGGTGGATGACGCCCCGTTCCAGCAGGAAATCGAGATACTGGATCACGAACAGGGGAACACCGCCGCTGCGCGTGAAGAGAAGGTCGAAGAACTCTACAGACAGGGCTTCTCTGCGGAAGCAGGAGACGGCGACAGCACGGGTCTGCTGAGCCGTCAGGGCGGGCAGGTCGATCTGCGAAAACTGCTCGAACCTCTGCAACCCCTGCATGATTCTGGGCAGGATCAGCGTCTCGTCCTCGGGGGCTTCTTCCGGCCGCAGGGTTGCCAGGATCGTCAGCGGTGCATCTGCCAGTTGCTGTGCCAGAGGCTGCAAGGCCCGCACGGATGCGGAATCGGCCCAATGCAGGTCATCGAAGCATACCAGGACCGGTTGCCGACGGGATCGCTCCACGAGCAGGGCCGTCACTCTGGCAAGGAACAGGCTCTGGCGCAATTCGGGACGCATCTCGGCCGGTTCGGCATCCGCTGCCGGTTCGTCCCGGAAGATCGCCGACCACAGGTGGGGCATCAGCTGCGCGACAACCTCGCGCACTGC
>JAQCJA010000300.1 GCA_027593305.1 bacterium | reverse complement strand
CGTCGACACGGCCGCCAATGCCGCATCGTTTGTGGCTATCCAGGCGGCAGCACTGCCGCTGCGCCCCTCAACGTCGCCCGGGTTGGTCCCATACCACAGGTTGTAGCCGGCAAAGTTGGTCTCTGTTGCAGCTGTCCAGGTGAAGGTGAGGGACGAGCCGTCAAAGTCGGTGACGGCAAGGTCGGTGGGGCCCGCTGGCGCTACGTTGTCGAGGGTGACCTGCTGCACTGCCGGCGTGCCCTGGTCGGAGGCGCCATCGTTCACCGTCAGGCGCAGCCAGTAGACACCGTTCGCCGTCGGCACATCCGTCGCCGGCGCCCAGATGAAGGACACGGTATTGCTGCCGGCAGACGTAACAATCTTCGTGTCGACCCCGGCACCCAGCTGGTAGCCGGCGCCATTGTCCAGCCCTGGCGGGCCGCCGCTGTCGTCATGGTCTGCAGCAACCGGTCCGGCGAGTGTCGCCTGTTGGTAGGTGCCGTTCTGGGCAGCACTCCATTCGATCCGTGCCTGCCTATCGCCGCCAGCCGAATGATTGACCTCGATGAACACAGCTACGGCACCGGTACCGTCCGTGCCCTGCCCGGCGGAGGCGAAGGCTCCCGCAGGCACGGGAGCAACCACTGCGACCGTGCGCGACGCCTGCGGTGTGTTGCCCCAGGCGCCCATATTGATCCGACCACCGTTGGGATCGGTCTCGCCGGCAAAAGCGTCGTTGGGGTCTCCTGCATCGATGGCTTGGCTGTGTTCGGTGTCCGCCGTCCAGTTGCCATCATGGTAGCTGCCCGTCGTTGACTGGGGATGCAGGTCCGCAGTCGGCGAGACCAGCAATGGGTCCGTCTCCAGACTGTGCGCATCAACCCCTGTCTGAGCCTGCCAGTCACCCAGCGCTTGCAGCGATTCACCGTCGAATTCGGCAATACTGGTGCCGCCATCTTCGGCATGATACAGGTTGTAGTCGAAGACCGTGCCCGATGGCAGATCCTCATCGTGCAGGTTGGCCACGATGCAGAATCCGTCATTGCCGCGGGCAACAACGATGTTGTTGCGAATGACATTCCCCGTTCCCGGGTCCGCACCCCGGCCACTGTCATCGCCGAGTTCCAGCTCCACTTTATTGTGATAGAGGGTGTTGTTGATGACGGCGGTGTTTGCTGTGCCCCTATGGATCCAGATGCCGCGTTCGGAGTTGTCGAAGATCCGGTTGTTACGGATGATGTTGCCGCCGTCTTCCGCGTCATACACAACAATGCCGACATCGTTGTTGTGGATCGTGTTATCCGTGATCAGTGCCCGTTGTGCCCCCTGGATGTACAGGCCCGGTGTATCGCGTTCTTCGGCGTCACGGATCTCACAGTTGCGCACGGTCACATCATCGGCCCAGTCGATGTGCAGAGCGGCACCACGGCTGCGTCCTCGCAGGATCAGGCCGTCGATCGTGACGAAGGGCGAGGAGATGGTAAGGGCTGCCTTCTTGTCCTTCTTCGACACGATGCCCGGGGTGTGACCGCTGCCGGCACGAATCGTCAGCGTCGCTGACGCCGACGACCGCACACTGACTTCCACTGTCTCCTCGTAGGTCTCGTTGTCGCGGATCTCGATGACGTAGGGCCCGTCCATGTTGCGCGGGATCTCGTCGAGGGCAGCGGCGATCGTCGTGAAGAAACCGTCGTCCTCTTCCTGGCTCACGATGAGCAGCGTCGGATCCTGTGCCCACGTCGCCAACGGGAATGCCAGAGCCACGCACAGGCAGAGCAGGCCGCGCAAAGGCGGCAAAGTACGAAGATGAATCATGGACCTCACCGTGTTGACAACAGTCGCGCGGATGGTCGCGCCGATACGCACTCCGGGGCGGAGCGGGGGCAGGAAAGTCCCGCACCGGATCAAGTGATGTTGTGGGCTCTCTTGGCCGCCAGAATCGTGTTGTAGAGCAACATCGTAATCGTCCAGGGCCCCACACCTCCCGGCACTTTGGTAATCGCCGCGGCAACGTCCCTGACACCATCAAAGTCGACATCACCCACCAGACGCCAGCCTCGCGCGCGGGACGCATCCTCGATGCGGTTGACGCCGACGTCGACCACCACCGCACCCGGTTTGACCATATCCGCCGTCACCGTGTTGCGCACGCCGGTGGCGACGACAAGGACGTCCGCCTGCCGCGTATGGTGGGCCAGATCCGTCGTGCCCGTATGGCAGGTGGTCACCGTGGCGTTGGCGCCAGGGCCCTTCTGGGTGAGGATGTTGGCCAGCGGTCGGCCCACGAGAGTGCTGCGTCCGACAACGACAACATGTTTGCCTGCCACATCGATACCGGAACGCACGAGAATCTGCTGCACACCGTGCGGAGTACAGGGCAGAAAGCCGTGCTGGCCACGGATCATGCGCCCCAGATTCATCGGGTGCAGACCGTCGGCGTCCTTGTCCGGATGGATGGCGTTGAGTGCCGCTTCTTCGTCCAGACCTTTCGGCAGGGGCAACTGGACGAGAATGCCGTGTACCGTGTCGTCAGCATTGAGTCGCTGGATCTCGGCGATGAGATCCGCCTGCGGCAGATCCGCGTCAAACTTTGATTCCACGGAATGCACACCCACTTCGCCTGCCGCCTTGCGCTTGCCCTTGACGTAGGACACGGACGCCGGATCGTCCCCCACCAGCACCACCGACAGCCCGGGTACAATGCCGTGATCGGCCTGCAGCCGGTCCACTTCGGCCTTCAGTTCAGCGCGCATGTCCTGCGCCAGCGCCTGGCCATCAAGAATCCGTGCGGTCACGACTTCCTGCCCTTCCTGTCAGCCTTGCCGGCGCCTTCCGCTGCTGCCAGATCCGGAATCAGCCGCTCCTTGCCGACAACGGCCTGCAGGACCTCAGGCACCTTCACGGAGCCGTCCGCCTGCTGATAGTTCTCCAGAATGGCGATCAACATGCGGCCCATGGCACAACCCGTGTCGTTGGCGGTGTGGCAGAACTGCAAGCCGCCGCCATCCCGGGGCCGGTAGCGGATGTTCATGCGTCGCGCCTGGTAGTCGGTGGTGTTCGTGTCGGTCATGACCTCCATGAACTCCCCCGTCCCCGGCATCCACACCTCGCCATCCCGCTGCCGGTGGGTCGCCAGATAGCCGGCGTCTCCGGCGCACTTGGCGACCATCCGGTACGGCAGTTGCAGCTGCTGCAGCAACCACTCGTTGATCTGCCCGAACTCCTCGTAGATGTCGTTCGACTGGTCCGGCGCACACACGGCATTCATCTCGATCTTGTCGAACTGATGGACTCGTTTGATACCGCGCACGTCGCGCCCCCAGGAACCCGCCTCGGAGCGGAAGCAGGTGGTATAGGCAAAGATCTTCACCGGCAGGTCGGCCTCATTCAACGTGCGATCCATGAAGTAGCTGAAGTTGGTCGGCTCGGACGAACCCACAAGAAACAGTTGCGCCCCATCCTCGACATTCTGGGCCTCAATGGCGTAGACCTGATCGCGCCCCTCGGGGAAATGAGACGTGCCATAGAGCGTCCGTTCCCGCACCAGCAGCGGCGGCACAATCATGTCGTACCCACGTCCCAGCAACTCATCACAGAGCAGCCGCTGAATGGCGTACTGCATGCGGGCAATGTCACCCTTGATATAGGTGAAACGCGAGCCCGAGATCTTTGCCGCCTGGACCGTGTCCACCCCGAGTGTGACCGCCAGATCTGCGTGCTCCACTGGCGCAAACTCGCCTTCAGCATGGAGTGGCATCTTCGGCATGATCCCCTTTGAGCCTTCCCCTTTGCCAAGGCGATCGGCGGGCAGGTATCCCTGACCCGGGATCCACACACACTCCTCGGGATTGTCGTCCTCACCGACACCGTCGGGCATGTCCGCATGGGGCCAGTTCGGGAACCAGTCGAGAATGGCCTGCCACTCGGCTGATACCTCGTTGAACCTGGTCTCGAGGTCGCGACCCTGTTCGCGAAGTTCCTGACCACGAGCGCGAGCCGCCTCGGGATCGGTGCGCCCCAGCTGCGCAAGCTCCTTCTTCGTGGTATTGAGCCCGTCGATTTCCTGTTGCAGCGTTCGACGCTGGTCATCGAGTGCGAGAAAGCGGTCGACATCCGCCTTTGCCGGGTCGACACGGCGGCGGCGGATGGCCCGGCGCAGGGCGTCAGGGTTGTCGCGGATCTGGCGTACGTCAATCATGGGATGGGACCATCAGGAATAGAGAGTCACAGATTGCCGGCTCCCCCTGAAAAACGGGATGGAGGCCCATCGTGGCAACGACTTTCAGCGACGGGTGTGGATCATCTGCCGGATCCTTGTCTCCAGCGTTGTTGCGGCGTTTCTTCGAAGCCATGACAAGAGCCTTGATCTGGGATTGTGACGGCGTCCTCGTCGACAGCGAAAAACACAGTTGCTCGGCGTGGCTTCCGGTACTGCACCGCCGCGGCATCGACGTGGATCTGGACTATATCGAGACCTTCATCGGTCGTTCCGATGGCGACCTGCTGCAGGCCCTGAGCGCAGATACCGGTTGCGTCTTCGACGACGACGTCCTCGAAGAGAGGGCCCTGGAGTACTTCCGGCTCGCCGAGGGCGCGACCGAATCGTTTCCGGGGCTGCCCCAGCTCCTGGCCCGTCTGCGGCGCGACAGGGTGCCCATGGCCGTCGCCTCTTCGGGTCGCCTGGACAAGATCCGCTTCTCCCTGCGGCAGGCCGGCATCGACAACTGCTTTGACATCCTCTGCTCAGCAACTGAGGTGGCACTGGGCAAACCGGCACCGGACCTGTTCCTGCTGGCCGCCGAGAGGCTGGGCGTAGCCCCCGTCGATTGCGCTGTTGTCGAGGATTCCGTTCCCGGACTGCAGGGCGCCGCCGCCGCCGGCATGCGCCCCATCGGCTTCACCGCCAGCCACCCGGCGTCCATGTTGCTGGATGCCGGAGCCGAGACCACTTTTGACGACTACAGACAGTTGCCGGACCTCATCTGGCCAAACGGCATATTTCACGACAAATGATGCAAAAACAATATGTTACGAGTGTTTTTGCACGTCGGTTATGAGAATTGTCCGTGTATTAGTTCTCAAGTTCAACTTCAGACGACCGATCTCATAAGTGAATCGCGCGGGTCGCCAGGATCCACGAGGTTCGATTCTTGGGGCTCCCCGTCGAGTAGCTGCTGCTCGGCGGGGATTTTTTTTGCTTGATCCACCCGGACCCGGCACCCGGGTTACTGGTTGCGCCGGTTGTATTCCTCTTCGTATTCAGCCAGCACCCGGGTGTAGACCTCTTCACCCATGAAGCCGGTCACCCGGTAGGACAGATTGCTGCGATAGCGGCCGGCGGGGATATACATGCGGCTGTCGATGCCCGCGGCGCGATCCCACAAGGCAGACTCGCGCGGGTTGACGTATTCCGCCTTTTCCCGACTGCCGTCCCGACGTCGCAGAAACAGACTGATCAGGTGAGGTGAATTGCGGTCGCGACCGTGCAGCACACTGCCGGCATCGTAGCCATCGAGTTCCAGGCGGACGGCGCGCCGTGAGTCCTTGCCCTTCTCCACCATCACCGACAGATGCCCTGCGAGACGGACGAGTGCGCGCCGCGGCGCCACGACCTCAACCCGAGAATTGCACAACACCACCATGTAGCGCTGGAACGCTCCGCCGCACACGTGCTGTGCCAGGTCGTTGATGACCTCGACCTCGGACTTGGAGTAGATGTCACGTGTGTGGCTGATGAAATACTCTGCCAGCGCCACAGGCAGAACCTTGCGCAGGTCCGCCGGGCTCAGCACATCCGCATGCGTGTTGCCCGAATAGAGTTCGGCCGCCTCGACGGCGTCCTCCCGTACATCATAGAACTCGCGGCGGAAATTCATCTGCTCCGGATCATCCGGACTGTCGGTGATCTTCACCAGCCCATGCTTGCGCGCGAGGCGCACGATATCGGAATGGAACAGGACGATCTTGGCCAGAGCCGGAGCAAACCGCTGTACTTCGGCCGTCGCCGAGATCAGCTTGGCCCCTTTGACTTCGTGGCCCTCGGGCAGGAGGAAGGGTTCCATCCACAAGCCGCAGTCATGCATGAAGCCGCCGAGGAACACTTCCACCAGCTCCTCGCGAAACAGGTTCGTTCGCAATACTTCCGCGCCGGCGACC
>JAQCJA010000299.1 GCA_027593305.1 bacterium | reverse complement strand
CGACTTCATCATCACCGTTGTCGCCGACGACGCTTCCATGAAGAACATATTTGCCACCCGCGGTGACAGCCTGCTCACCGGGGCCCGGGGCAAGACCTTCATCAACTGCGCCACGGTTTCTCCCGATGTCCATGTTGAGGTGGAGAAACGTGCGGCAAAGGTCAAGGCCCGCACCCTGGAAGGCTGCATGGCCTCCTCCATCACACAGGCGCGCGAGGGCACACTCTATCTCATGTGTGGCGGCAAGAAGCCGGTCTTTGACCGCTGCAAACCCATCCTCGACAGCATGAGCGTCAGCCTGCGCTACATCGGTGGCTCAGGCAAGGCCGCCCAGGTCAAGGCGCTGGTCAACATGGTAATGAATATCAACACGGCAGGACTCGCCGAAGGCCTCGGTCTCGGCAAGGCACTGGGCCTCGACCTGAAAGTGCTGATGGAGGTCTTCTCGCAGACGGGGGCAAACTCCCGCGTTCTGCAGACCGACGGTGAAGACATGGTCGCCCGGGACCACGAGTGCTATTTCTCGGCTTCCCATGCCGCCAAGGACTCAGGCATCGCCCTGCGGGTCGCCGCCAGCAAGAACATGCACTTGCCCCTGGCCAGGGCGGCCAAGTCGCAGTTCGACAGGATGATCCAGATCGGCAAGGGCGAACTGGATAAGTCGGGCGTCGCCGAACTCACGTTTCCCGGGCGGTCCGGGGGGGCCGGCAAAAAGAAGCCAGCCGCAAAGAAGGCAGCCGTAGCCAGGAAGAAGGCGCCGGCGAGCAAACGCTAGCCAGCGGAGAAATCAGCCAGACAGGGGGAGGCACTCACTGAGTGTCTCCCCTTTTCTGTCTCAGCTTCGGCCGTGGCGGATATCGACCATTCGTGACGTCAGCTCGTGCTGCAACGGTTGCCCCGCAAAGAACCGCAGGAAGTCCTGCACCGTGTAGCCGTAGTAACGATGGAAGGCATTCTGGGCGTGCCAGGCGATGTGGGGCGTGCAGAAGACATTCGGCATACCCCGCAGGACATGGCCTGCCGGCAGGGGCTCAGGGTCGAAGACATCGAGACCGGCGATCAGCTTTCCTGCCTGCAGACGTGCCACCAGGGCTGACTGATCGAGCACTTTGCCGCGGGAGCAGTTGATCAGAATCTTCCCCTCCCCCAGACGTTCGAGTTCGGCGGCACCGATCAGGCCCTCGGTCTTCGGCGTCAGTGGCACCTGCACCACGAGAACATCCGCGTGATCGAGGACCGCACCGAGATCTGCCCGACGAATCTTCATGGTTCTGACAAGATCTTCAGAAACGTACGGATCACACACCAGCAGATCGACACGAAAAGGTGCCAGCAACTCAATCAGGCGCTGACCGACGTGCCCGCAGCCGACAAGTCCCACCTTCCGCCCCGTCAGTTCACCGTTGACGAAATCGTCATTGCCGGTTTGTGCCCACGTATCCGTCCCGGACATCATCTGTCGGTATACGGCACCCGCATTGCGCAGGCACAGCAGCATCAACGCCAGGTCCCACTCGGCCACCGGGTGGGCTGACGACAGGTTGTCAGCATCGATGACACGGATCCCTCGCCGCGCCGCCGCCTGCAGATCGATGCCGGAGCCAAAGCGATCGGAACGCAGACCGACAACGCGCAGATCGATAGCGGCGTCGAGCACTCGTGCCGTCAGCGCCGGTACATGCCCGCCCAGCTTGATCAGTCCGCTGCAGCCTGCAAGCTCGGCAATGAGTTCGTCCTCGCTGAGGACCCTGTCGACGGCAATCAACTCGGCGATCTGCAGCAATTGCTGACGGCTCGCCTCATCAATCCAGCGGCCTGGATCTTCCAGAACCTTGTGACACACAGACTCACTCATGTCGATTGCTCCTGGCTTCTGGCGACCTCAACGCCCTTCATCGAGATCCAGGCCCACGCGCCCACGGCGAGGAACAGGATCGACGTAACAACAAACACGGACCGGAAGCCGTAGTGCGCTCCCAGGTACCCACCCGCCACCGGCCCCGCCGCCCAACCCAGAGCGGCGGCGCTGGACATGACGCCAAACGCCTTGCCTCGATCCACTTCGGCGACGATACCGGTAATCAGCGTATTGGCCACGGGGCGCGTGGCCCCCGTTGCCAGACCGGCAAGTACCACGAGGATGGCGAACATGGAAACGGACTGGGCGTATCCCTGGGCCAGATGGAAGAAGGAAGCGCCAACGAGTCCGCCGACGAGCCCCCGCCGCGGGCCGACGCGATCACTGAATCGCCCCATGACCGCAGCCGATACAGCACCTACAAGCCCGCCCGCAGCGAACACGCCACCCGCCAGCGAGACGATGTCGCTGCGCCCTGCCAGTTGCTGCAGGAACAAGGGCACTACGGGCATGACGAAACCAAAGGCAAAAGACATGGACGTGACCGTGAGGACCAGCACCAGAAACTTCCGCAAGGAAAGCAGGCGCCACATTTCACGCCCCGGAATGCGGTATCTTGACGAGCTTTCCACCCGGCGCGACCGGGTGAAGTCCTCGCGCACGAGAACCTGCACACTGATGCCGGCGATGATAACTGCGATACCCGACCACAGGAAACAAGTCTTGTAGCCGAAAGCATCGATCAACGGACCGCCGATAAGGGGTCCCACAGATGCGCCCAGCATGAACGCTCCCTGCATCAAGCCGAGAGCGAAACCGAGATGCGTGCGAGGCGTCGAGGTGGAAACCAGGGTCAGGCATGCAGTTACGGTCCCTGCGAGGGCGCCCTGCAGGACACGGGCGACGAGCAACTGCTCGACAGAGGTGACGTAGGCCATCACGAGGACACTGATGCCGCCGCCGATCATGGATCGCACAACCATGGGCTTGCGGCCATAACGATCTGCGAGGCTGCCCCACAATGGCGAGGAAATCGCCATGGCCAGCCCCGCCGCCGTGCCCATCCGTCCCGCCCAGACAAGAGCCTGGCCAAGATCGCCAACGTCGAACTCTTGGATGTAGTACGGCAGGAAGGGCTGGACTGCCTGGAAACCGATAATGGCCGCCACCTCCGCCACCCACAGGGTGTAGAAGTTCCGCCGCCACCCTGGATACTCGTCACGCTCCCGGCTCACACAGTGCTCCCTACGGAAAAGAGGGCAGCCCATGGGACTGCCCTCTCCCTGCAACTATGGAGCCACGCCACGTCGGTGCTGTTGTCACTCACCTGAGGGCCGAGACACCCCCACCCTTGATGGCCCGTGCAACTTCCTTTTCGACATCTCCCTGCTTGACCATGGACGTATCGCCAATCGTCTCCTGCACCAGGATCCCATGGGCGGCGCCCCACTGAACCGCGTCGGCGGCACTGCGTCCATTCAGCAGGGCAGCGATAACCCCGGCGGCAAAGGAATCCCCGCCACCCGTGCGATCTGCGATCTCGATGTTCTCGCGCACAGCCGCCTGGTGAATCGTATCGGTGCCGACTTCGTACAGCACAGCGCCCCAATTGATCCGATCGGCCGACAGGGCACCACGCAGTTGTGTGCCGATGTACTTGACGTTCGGGAAGTCCTTCGACACCTGACGCAGCATCTTGGCATATACAGCCAGCCACTGCTCGAAGCTCGCCTCCTTCGGCACCTTCTCAGTCACGTACCCAAGGGCATCATCGAAATCCTCGTGGTTGCCGACAAGGAAGACCAGGGAAGTAAGGTTTGCGCGGTTGATCCCGCGGGCTCGATCCTTGTTGGGCTCCACCTTGGACCGGTAGTTGAGATCGAAGGATCGACCCGCCCCGTGTTCCTCGGCCTTCTTCATACCCTCCAGCGCCAGTTCCGCCGTTTTCGGCGACAACAGGGTGTAGATGCCTCCGGTACTGAACCAGCGGGTCCCTAACGTACCGAACAGGTGATCCCAGTCGACGTCACCAGGACCAACTTCACGTACCGGCGTGTGGGCGCGGTAGTACTCGGTTACGGACGGCAAGACCCCTTTGCCGGCCCAGGTGAAATTGACGCCGTTGTGCAGCGTTCCCTTGCCATCGGTGTGGAATTTCCCTTTGCCCGTATTGCTGAACCAGATGATGTGTTGCGTATCGAGACCCGCCTCGCGCAACTGGTTTTCGATATTGCGCCCGATCCCGTCATCTACCAGAGCGGTGACGACGGCACAGCGCAGGCCGAAGCAGTAGCTCAACCCTTCGGTAACATTGGTTTCGCCACCACCATGCCAGATGCGCGCCGTCCGGGCCCGGGCGGTGGGTACGGCACCCGGGTCAATCCGCATCATCACCTCACCGAGAGAGATGGCGTCGTAGTGCGTGTCCGCAGCCGACTTCAACGTCAGCTCAGCCATGTCCTGTCCTGCCTCCTGTTAAAGTTGTGGGCCTCGGCCTGCTCAGCCTGCCATTGATGGCAGGCCCTCGAGGGCTTTCAGGTTTTCATCCAGCATCTGCCGGGTAAATTCATGCCCCTGCAGGTTGCCGGCAAAATACGCGGCGTATGCAGCCATGTCGAAGTGACCGTGGCCGCACAGATTGAAGGCGATGACTTCCTCGTCCCCTGTTTCTTTGCAGCGCAGTGCCTCGTCCACCGCACCCTTGATCACGTGTGTCGCCTCCGGCGCCGGCACGATGCCCTCGGTGCGGGCAAACTGGACACCAGCCTCAAAACACTCGAGTTGCTGGTAGGCCTTCGCTTGCATATGGCCGGAGTTGAGCACGTGACTCACCAGAGGCGCCGCTCCGTGGTAGCGCAGACCGCCAGCATGCACCGGCGCCGGCACGAAGTTGTGCCCAAGAGTGTGCATTGGCATCAGTGGTGTCATGCCGGCAGTGTCGCCGAAATCGTAGCGGTACTCCCCCTTCGTCAAAGTCGGGCAGGACGCAGGCTCGCAGGCGACGATGCGGATCTCGTCCTTGTCGTGATGGTAGCGGTGCCGCAGGAATGGAAAGGCGAAGCCGGCAAAGTTGGATCCCCCGCCAAAGCATCCCACAACAACATCCGGGAGCGCTTCGCCGGCTTTCTGCAGTTGTTTCTCGGCTTCCAGACCAATGACCGTCTGATGCAGCAGGACGTGATTGAGAACCGACCCAAGGGCGTAGTGGGTGTCCTCCCGGGAAAGCGCATCTTCGATCGCCTCGGAGATGGCAATCCCCAAGGAACCGGGTGAGTCTGGATCGGCTGCCAGAATGCTGCGCCCCGTCTCGGTCTGGTCGCTGGGACTGGGAAGTACCTTGCCACCGTAGAGCTCCATCACCGCCTTGCGGTACGGCTTCTGATCATAACTGACGCGCACCATATAGACCTGACACTCCAGATCAAACTGACCACAGGCAAAGGAGAGCGCCGTGCCCCATTGCCCGGCACCGGTTTCAGTGGCGATGCGCTTGATGCCCTCCTGTTTGTTGTAGTAGGCCTGAGCCACAGCGGTGTTCGTCTTGTGGCTGCCCGAGGGGCTGACACCCTCCCACTTGTAGTAAATCCGGGCCGGCGTGCCCAGAGCCTTCTCCAGGCGGCGCGCCCGATAGAGGGGTGAAGGGCGCCACAAAGCCAGCAGCGAGCGCACCTCGTCAGGAATGTCAATCCAGCGCTCCTGCGACACTTCCTGCTCGATGAGAGCCATGGGAAACAGCGGCGCCAGATCCTGCGGGCCCACTGGCTCGTGTGTACCCGGATGCAACGGCGGTGGCATCGGGTTGGGAAAATCCGCCTGAATGTTGTACCACGCCTCGGGGATTTCACTTTCGTCGAGTGTGATCTTGGTTGCGTACATCAATGCTCTCCTTCGTCGTCATCCCAGCTTCAGGAAGTATATCGCCGCATCAGATGCCAGCGGCGACGCGCGCTTGCGGGTTCTTCACCGACTTCTCCAAAGACTCCAGAACTGCCACCGGGCCCAGCATGGTCTCTTCTGTCTCAGCGGTCTTCCCGGTACGGAACATCCTGACAAAATCCTTGATGCCTGTCAGGTACGAGCTGTCATCCATGGTGATGGGCATATCGATGCGGCCCTTCTCGCCAATGACAGACATGTGAAATGCGGGACGTGCACCAGGGCCGATCAGGTTCATTGTAGCCACTACCCCTGAGCCGAACAGGATGTTGGCAGTGTGATTCGGTCCAGCGCCCTTGACGATCTGCACGCGTTGAAAATCATAACCCACAAGACGCAGAATCAT
>JAQCJA010000298.1 GCA_027593305.1 bacterium | reverse complement strand
ACCCAATGAGGGGCAACTGAGGGACGCTTTGAAAGCGAAACTTTGTAACTTGTTGTCAATCAAGGAGTTATGAGTGACTGATATCGAGAAGTACCTCTTCGACCTGCAGGGCTATCTCGTCGTCGAGGCTGTACTGACCCCGGCAGAGGTAGCCACAGCCAACGAGGCCATCGACGAGCACGCTGAAAAGATCGTCGAACGGGTGGGGGACCTGTCCCTGTCGAGCGACTCCACGACATTGCAGGGCGAAACAGGTCGCGGGGATCTGGGCGGTCTGCTGGAATGGGACCGGCCGTGGTGTGATCCCTTCCGCGCCATGCTCGCCCATCCCCGCATCACGCCCTATCTCAACTGTATTCTCGGACAGGGCTGGCGACTGGATCACAACGCCGGGCTCATCAGTATGCGCAAGGGCGCCGAGGGCCACATCCTGCACGGGTCCTCCGGCCCTGGCTTTGACCGGCACCAGTACTACATTTTCCAGAACGGCCAGATGCACAACGGCCTGACGGTGGTTGCCTGGCAGCTGGCGGATGTCAATCCCGGCGATGGCGGCCTGGCGCTGATTCCCGGCACCCACAAGGGCAACTACGCCTGTCCCCAGCCGATCCGGAAATGGGAGGCGCATCAGGACATCGTCAGACACGTGACCTGCAAGGCGGGGGACGTCGTGCTCTTTACCGAAGCCGTGACCCACGGCACGATCCCGTGGACGGCCGACCACGATCGCCGCAGCGTGCTGTTTCGCATGTCCCCCGGGAACCTGGCCTACGTGCAGGGCAAATGGTCCGAAAAGATGCTCGACGGCCTGACGCCGGAGCAACGTGCGGTACTGGAACCGCCGTACCATCAGCGCCTGCAACGGCCGCTCCTGGCTGACGACGGATCTCTGGCATCCTGATGGGACGGACCCGTCATCCACACAGACCCGGAGGCAACAATGCTGCGTGAGAAGATCACCGACGAGCAGTGGCAGCACTTCCAAGAGCAAGGCTACGTGCTGCTGGGCCGCGCCGACCTGGACGAGATTGCCGCATTGCAGCAGCGCATGGATGACATCATGCTGGGCACGGCAGACATCGACTACGACCGGGTCATGATGCAGCTGGACCGCGTCGATGGGCCTGACTCCAAACCGGGTCCCCAGTCCCGGGGTCACAAGGGGCCGACGCTGGCGTACCGCAAGATCCAGGATCTGGAGCTGGACCCGTTGTTTCTGGCCTACCTGCAGAAGCCCCTCTATCGCGACATCTGCAGCCGCATATACGGGGCCGACTGCAACATTGCCACGTTCCGGTCGATGTTCATGAACAAGCCCGCGGGTCTGGGGTCTTATCTCATCTGGCATCAGGATCGTTGGACGAATCTGGACCGGGACCCGCTGATCACGATCTGGACGGCACTGGACCCGGCGACAAAGGAAAATGGTTGTGTGCAGATCGTTCCTGGCTCGCACCGCCAGCTGCTCAATCCCGAACACGGCTCCGGTTTCCTCTCCGACGAGATGGCGGCGCAGATCGCCAGCCGCTCGGACACCGTGTATCTGCAGATGGAAGCCGGTGAGGTCGTGCTGCTGCACAACTGGATGCTGCACACGTCGGACGTCAACCACACGCAGCAGTCGCGTCGCGCTTTCAGCGTCTGTTACATGGACGCAGCCACCGTGGCCGACAATGGCGTCACGTACCTGGTGGTCTTCGGCGACGGTGCCCTGGGGCCGGCCTAAATGCTCCAGTACTTCCACAGGTCCTGCGGGATGTCCCACTTCATCTCTTCCCGATCGGTTCGATGCCAGCGGGCAAACACCCCCAGTCGCGGCCGGGCGTTGACGTTGGGGGAACCGGTGTGACACATGAAGCAATGCCACAGGATGACGTCACCGGCAGCGCCGGTGAATTGCTGCGGTGCACTCGGGCCAGCATCTGAGAACAACCCCCAGCCCTTCTCGTCCCAGTCCTGGCGTTGGGTAAAGCTGCCATCGATCTGCTGCGGGTGCTGGCGGAAGTACTCCTGCACCGGCAGGTGGCTGTCGGGCCAGTAGTAGAACGCCCCACCACCTTCGGCGACATCTTCCAGATAAGTCGTGGCGCCCAGCATGAAGCCACCACTCCAGCCCCCCGGCCCGTAGCCGTCGATATGCCCCTGGTTCGGCGCCTGCCACGGCCTGTCGCCCTTCGGCCATTGCACGAGCATCGAGCCCCCACCGCCGGTGAACAGGCCGCCGCCAAGTTGGGCGACAATGGCCTGCATCGACGGCAGGCTGCCGAAGCCGGGCTCCCCGGTGAAATCCTTGACCACGTAATCCTCGGGCCAGGACGACGGATCGTCGCACTCGGCCCCTACGTGGCCCCAGAACTGTGTGCGCCATTTCTGCAGCATGTCCGCATCGATGAAACCGCGCACAATGACGTATCCGTGCTGCTTGAAGTGGTGGATCTGATCGGCGTCGAGCATGATGGGCACGGGCTCCAGGATTGGATGTGGAGCGGGGAACTTCGATCCCAGCGGCTGCAGCGGAAAGGCCTCCAGCAATGGACAGGCACCTTGTGGCCATGCCCCGGGCGGTTCTTCTTACGTGCACACAACCGCACCGGGCAGGAGATGGGGACGATGGAACAGCAGTTGTTGCAGGACGTGCAGGATTCGGTGCACCGGGCCTTCGACGCCGTGGACCGACGCTCCGACGCAAACCGGGATGCCGCGGTTCGCGGCCTGTCATGGGTGTTGTCCCCGGCGACCATCGTCCACGCCCGCACAAGCGACGACCGGTTGCTGACACGGACCACAGACGCGTTGACGATCTATGTCAACCGTGGTGTCGATGCCAGCGGCCACGCACAACCACTGCTGGCGAGCTTTCGCGAGTTGCCCCCCTTCTGTGAAGCCTACGAATATCTCAAGGCGCACGGCCAGATCGACGCGCAGATGCGGACACGTACCGACGCGTTGATCGCCGCCAGCGCCGACAGCCATCTGGGATCCACCGACTGGGGGGCGCAGAATCGCGCCACCGTCGATGCCGCCGGCTTCTACGCCGCTGCCGACGCGGTGCCCGGGCATGCCAACGCCTCGCGCTGGCGGGGCTACGGCGACGCGCTGATCGAGGACAGCTGGGGCCGCTGGTCGATCGAGGATGCTTCGATCTACGGGCCCTTCTGGCTGTTCTATCTGATCACCGCCGCCGAGGGCCTGGGTTGTGCCGAAGAATTTCTCGAGAAGATCACGACACGGTACTACTTCGAGCAGTACAGCCGCCTGCTGATGCCCAACGGCATGATGCCGGACTGGGGGGACGGCGACTGGACCCACATGTGGACGTGGTACGCCGCCGTCATGGTACGGGCCGCCGGGTTCTACGGGCGGGGCGACTACCTGCACTTTGCCTGGCGCCTCTATGCCGCGCACCGCGACATGGCCCTGGCCGGCAACCAGACCTTCGGCTATTCGACGGTGGGCCTGGAGGCGGGAGACGCCCTCTACAGCATGGCTACGGCGTTGCGCTGGCTGGCGCAGGACCCACCCCCGGAGGCTGTGCCGTACACGCTGGTCGCGTCCGAGGAGATCGTCGACGATCTGGTGTCGAAGAAAATCGCCTTTCGTAATGACGGCAACTACGGCCTGCTCAATTATCGCGATGCAGGTCCCTACGGTCGCTATCAACGGGAGTACCAGAACCAGCAACTGTTCGCCTTTGAAGAAATGCCCCATCACGGGCACGCCGACGAAAACTCACTCGTGCTGCTCATGGAAGCAGGTACGGTACTGCTCGCCGATGGCGGCTACCGGCGCACCGCGCATGACGGCTGGCGGGCCGATCTGTACCACAACCGCCTGGTGGGGCGTCTGGGCTGGCCGAATGATCACGAGATGATGCCGTACCTGCAGGGCAATCCGCAATACCTGCCGGTGCGCACCGAAAAGATTCACTTTGGCAGCTTTGGCAGCATCGATTACTCGCGCACACGTCTGTATGATGACGACCGCGGTTATACCGGTGATCGCGTCGTGCTGTTCGTGCCGGCGACGGGCATGTACGTCATCGTCGACGCCATCCGCATCGATCGGGAAGGGCCGAAATCCTTCACCAATATGTGGCACCCGGATGGCATCCTGGCGCAGGGAGACTTTGCCGAGGAGGGTTCCCACTGGGTGCGCTCGTGGCCGGAGCAAATTCCCATTCGCAACGAGTACTGGACCAACCGGCATGAACGGGAGCTGCTGGTGCAGTTTCTCGGCAACCGTGACAAGTACAGCCAGGTGCGGACCATCGACCGCCGCTTCAATCCGTCCAATGCCTTCTTCCAGTTCCTCTATGGATATTTCTTCGTCGGTCAGCGCCTGGGATTCGTCACGGTGCTGTCACCCCATGGGCCCGGTTCTTTCGAAGCCAGGCTGCTGCACCGGGTCGAGATCCTGCAGGATGATGCCGGGTCGTATCGAACGCTGGGGCTGCGTCTGGATGTGGGCGGCGCCGACGCCACTGTCGGTCTGAAGCTGGACACCAACATCGGCCTGACGAATCTGCGGGGCCGCCCCATGTTCGACTGGCAGACTGGTAGTGTTGCCTACGGTCCCCTGCAGACGGATGCGGACTTCGCTTTTGTCGTGGAGCGCGACGGTGAATGTGAGATCGGTCTGCTCAGCGGCTCACGATTGTGCTGGGAGGGGGATGTGCTCTTCGATATGCCCAAAAGCGAGCACATGTACCAGGGGCCGGTGGAGTACGATGTGCCAGAGCGCAAGGATCGTATGCCGCGGTGGCACGAAGTACTGCCGAAGGATCACCTTCGAAAGCAGACCGAGTAAAGCACAGCAGCCTCCTTTGACGATCGGAGCACAAATGTCCAACCTGATTTCATATCGTGCCGGCAGTCTGGAAAGCCCGAACCTCGAGTGGTCCCGCCTCGCCGCCACCGGTGTGCAGGGAATCGAACTGAACTGGACCCCGGAGTTGACGGCGGCTGCCGTGGATGCCGCTCTGACACCACATGGTCTGTGCGTCACATCGCTGGGGCTGGGGTGCCCGTTGGACGATGACGATCTGCCGGCGCAATTCGGTGCCGCCGCCGCAGTCGCTGCAGATCTGGGTGCCCACTACCTGTTCACCAGCACGCGTGGTGACGATATGACCCTGGAGGAAGCTGCCGGCAGGTTGCGGCGGCTCGGTGATGCCACAGGCGCACACGAGGTGTGTGTGGCTCTGGAGACACATCCGGAGCTGTGCACCAACGCGGCGACGATGAAGCGGACCATGACCGCAGTCCAGCATCGGTGGATCGGCATCAACTACGACACGGCGAACGTCTACTACTACAACCACGACATCGACACGGTGGAACAGGTCGCAGCCTGCTCCGACTACATACGTGGTGTCCACTTCAAGGATGGCCACGGCAAGTTCCACGACTTCGATTTTCCCGTATTCGGCGAGGGCATTGTCCCCTTCGACAAAGTGCACGAGATCCTGCAACGGTCCGGCTACACCGACGCCTACTGCATGGAGCTGGAGGGTCCCGCATTCAACCGCGAAGATCCGCAGGATCTGGCGGCCAAGATCACCCGCTGCGTGGACCATCTGCGCCGCGTCGGTGTTACCAGCTGATGGCGAGTGTGCCATGAAGGTTGTTGATATCGAACGCACCCTCGTTGATGTGCCCTTCACCGAGAGACAGCAGCGGATCACGCAGCGCACTGTGTACAGGTGGTCGGTTCTCGAGCTGTGCCGGGTGACGGCCGACACGGGTGACGTCGGTTGGGGTGAGACCGTGATCCATTACACGCATCAGCGTGTAACGGACGCCAGTGTCGAGCGCGTGCTGCACAGCAGTCCCGCCGAAGCCATGTGGGATGATACGATCGGCGCCGGTCTGCAGATGGCGCTGTTCGATCTTGTGGGCAGGATCACCGGCGTAGCGGTGCACGAACTGCTGGGTCGAAAGGTCCGGAATCATACGCCCCTCTCCTGGTGGTGCAGTCACGCCTCCCCCCAGGACTGGGCGGCGGAGGCGGTGGACGCCGTCGCCGCAGGATACACCAGCTGCAAGAACAAACCGCGCCCCTGGTGGGATATCTTCGCCCAGGTCGAGGCGGTGAGTGCCGTGACACCGCCACACTTCAGACTGGACCTGGATGCCAATGGCTCGCTGAAAAA
>JAQCJA010000297.1 GCA_027593305.1 bacterium | reverse complement strand
ATTACAGCAACTAGCAAAACCACGTGCCCCCTTCAATCCCTCAAACAACGATTCGTGCAACAGGCTCAGGCGAGACAGATAGCTGTTCGGCTGGTTCTTCGTCAATCCGGCATCGAACTTCCCCTCCAGGATTATCACCTCTTCGCCGGTGGCGCTGCTTCCAACAACGTCTGGCCTTTCCAAGTCGTCCCCGGCGACCTCTGAGTGATAGGAAACAACCTCTGGCAAGTCGCACCCGACGCTACGCGCAATGTCCTCCATCGCTCGACGGCAGACGTCAGAATGTTGCAGGACAAGGCGCCCAGCCCGCCAGGCCGAGGCTGTCGCGCACGGCCAGGGCTCGGTGCCGGTCTTTGGCAATGGCGGGCATCCGCAACTGTTCCTGCCATTGCGTCGGGTTGCCGTCGATGGCGTGGCCGAAGTGGTGATTGTAATTGAGCGAGCTGAGCCCGAAGATGACGAAGTAGCTCGAGCACAGTAGCCCGGCGTACAGGTGAATCTGCAGCAGCAGGGTTCGCATGACGGTCAGGCGCCTGGCCGCGGCACGTGGTCGAGACGAATCCGGCTGCCGCCGCTGGCCAGGGCAACCTGCTCGAGGAACTGACACAACGGCAGTGATTCGGGGCAACGGGACGGATAGACAAGCGGTAACAGTCAACACCAATCGTGGGCAGCACGATCGGGGTCACACCAGCTGGCACATCCTCGTAGCGCCGGGACAGATCGCACAAAATGCTCTGCACCCATTGGACGAGGAAACAGGAAAGGAAGTTGCGTGGCACAGGAAGGTATACGGCAGCCGCGATCGCCTGGACAAGGGGCAGCAGGTCATCGGTGTCTCACACCTTCGTGATCTTGTCCCCCACATGGATCGTGCCCGACTGCACGATCCGCGTGTTGACACCGCGCAGCCGCAGTTGTTTGCCCTCCTCCGAGTTGACCCACAGCATGGCATCCATGCCAAAGCGCTCGACGAACTTCTTGCACCCGGGATGCGGCTCGGCGGTCACCTCGACCATGGCTGAGCCAATCCTGAGGCGGGCACCCGTGGGCAGGTTCTCGACGCTCATATCCAGTTCGACGTACAACTGATCCCCCGCCAGGGGCCAGCGCTCCCGGGACCCGGCCACGGCCTGCGCCGAACGGGCATTCATCAGCGTCAGCTGGGCTCCAAAGTTCGGCTCCTGACGGGCGGGTTTTCCAGTTGTCGCCCTGCAGGCCCTGCTCTGTATCCAGCTCCGCCATCTGCAACAGCACGCGTTCGCCGACCTCGGGGCGACGGATGATGATCTCCAGCGTGCCGCCGTCAGCGGGAGACTGGCGAATCTGCGGCAGGTGCGTATCGAGTTCAGCGGTGGAAAGGTGGCGAGCTTCGGTCATCTGAGGGACTCCTGTTGGCGAGGCAAGCAGCATTGCACATCTAATTTTCCACAGTCAGCCAGGTCTTTGTCCAGTCGCTCAGGCGAGGGGGCCGGTTCAGCGCGCCGCGCCAGGCTCTGACACCAGGTCCCAAAGTGGCTGTTCCAGCAGTTCGGCCACGACCCTGTGCGCCGCGTCCGTGAGGTGCCCGAAGCCGTTTCGGTAGTAGCCGTCCCCATGCAGGCGGGCCTGCACGAAGGCGGCACGCGGGTAGGTGTAGCCTAGGCCCAGTTGCTGCAGGATCTGCAGCATGCCGGATTCGATGGCCTGGCGTTCCGCCTGCGGCGCCGACGGCGGCGTGCCACTGCGCTCCGCCTGAACGGCGTGGACGAGGTCATTCACGTGGAAGGGGTCGGGGATGAGCAACACATGAAGTGGCACGTTCCGGGCGCGCAGGTCGTCAACGATGCGGCGGAGAAGGTAGTCGGCAACCGTAAGCATTGCCGCTGTGCGGCCAATGGCCGCCTGTTCCAGATCCGGCGTGCTCACCATGCCCGCCGTTCGTGCCATGTGCATGGCGGCGTCACTCTTCTTCAGCACGCGCATCCACAGAAAACGAACCAGCATCGAACGGGTCAGGATGTGATCACGCAGCCAGACGCGGCCATCGGCTGCCGCCACGGGCAGATAGACAACGTGGCCGTTGTCGACGTGAAACCTCGGCACGGCCGGTGAAGCAACCGGCGTGAAGTTGTCGTGCAGGTCGTTGCCGAGAAACAGGCACAGGACCACGCCATCCGCATCCCAGGCCGGCAGACGCTCGCGCACGTGCAGGGCGTAGACGCCGAGGCCGTAGCCATGCACCCCCTGATTGACAACCTCAACAGAAAATTCCTCAGCCTGGTTTCGGCAGCGTTCGGTCAGTTGTCTCGCGAGGCGCTGGGCGAAGCTGGAATCGATGTCGACCTGATAGGCCTCGAGAAAGGAATCACCGACAAAAACCAGGCGCCGTGTGTCGGCTGCCACTTCGAGCGACCGTTCGTGGTCATGGAAGCCGCCGGCATTGAGCTGCACCGTGCGTGGCGCGCCGGCCATCTCGCGGGTCCAGATCGTTGCTGCATGGGGGCTACCGGCAAAACCGAGCAGGGGGTCGTAGGCGATCGTGACCCGCTCGACGGTGGATGTCATGCGCAACAGCAGCTCGGCGGCGGCAAGCGTGACACCGGTGGCCACCGTGGCCAGCAGCAGATTCATCAACCAGCCCCGGGCTCTGACCGTCGTCATCGCAGCAACATCAACCGTTGCACCTGGCGCGACGACGGCGCCTGCAGGACTGCCAGGTAGACGCCGCAAGCCACGGCGTTGCCCCCGTCGTCGTGACCATCCCATAGGCGCCGGCTGGTCCCGGCGCGAGCCGCGCCCAGGTGACGCACGGGCTGGCCAAGCATATCGTGAATCGTCACGTGGCCGGCCTCGGTCAGCTGCAACTCGAGTACGACGCTGGCGTTGAACGGGTTCGGATAGGCCTGCAGGGACTGGGGCGCCTGCTGTGTGGACGGTTGCAGCTGCGACGGTTGCAGGCGCACGACCGTGGGTGGTCCGGGCAACACCAGGCTCCACGTATCTCCGGCGTTGCCGTCCGGCGTCGCACCCCCGAACAGGAGCAGTCGTGATTGTGCCGGCACGTGGACGAGTACGGCGCCGTCGCGGGGTGCCGGACCCGTCGTCGTCAACACCGACCACCGTTGGCTGGCAAGATCCAGTGCCCACAGGTCTCCACCACGTGTACCAGCCGTTGTCTCCCCGCCGAAAAGGAGAAAACGATCGGCGGACGGATCGTACGTCACCGCCGGGAATTTGCGCCCGCCCGTCGCCGGTGCCGGGGGCAGAACCGACCAGCGATCGGTCGCCAGATCCAGCGCCCAGGCGTCATCAAGGGCGGCAGTACCGCGCTGGCCACCGAACATGATCATGCGGTGACGTTGACTGTCGTAGGCCGCCGCATGCAGGCATCGTTCGCCGGGTTGTGGGGAGGCCAGGGTCACATCCCGCCAGATCCGTCCCGCAGGATCGAAGCGCCAGGTGTCATCAAAGCGCCCCTGGGTGGTGAACCCGGCGAAACTCACCAGCTCCCTGGCGACGGGGTCATAGACAGCCGCTGTGCCGTAACGAGCGATAGGGGCGGCAGACGCGGCGAGCAATTGTGTCCACTGCTGCGTCCGCAGATCCAGGGCCCACACGTCATTGTGCAACGTCGAACCCGCCGCATCAAGGCTGCGTCCCGACCAGACGAGCATGCGCTGGCCGAGGGCGTCGTAGACGGCATTGTGCGAGAATCGGGGCATCGGTGCCGCACCACCGGGCTGCAGTTGCCGCCAGTCGTGGCTGTGCAGATCAAAAGCCCAGACGTCGTTGTGATCTCCGGCGGCGCTGCGCCCGCCAAACAGCACGATGCGTTCTCCCACGGGATCGTAAATGGCGGCCGCCGTGTGCCGTGCTGATGGTCCCGTGGTGGCGGCGATGGTCCATACCTGCCCGGCCAGGGCCGATGGCAGCAGCCCGACCAGGAGCGTGAACAGGAGGCTGATGAGGCGCATGGGATTCAACCTTCCGCCTCGTCCCTGCGTGCTGCCAGGCCGGCGCCGGCCAGGGTGCACAGCAGTGGCATGATAGGATGACGAAACCGACTCAGACTCTGCGGGCCACCCGAGGCAAACCAGAGAAATCCCGCCACCACGACACAGAGGATCCAGGCCCGCCGCGACCGTGGCGTGGCCAGGATGGCACCGCGTGCGACCAGCAGGTAGATGGCGGCCAGGAAACCGCCAAAAAGTGTCTCGGTGAGCAACAGACCCGGGCGCTCGTGAAACACCTGCAGCAAGGTCGCCCACAGACCTTGATCCACGACACGCCCCAGCAGCCCCCCGTGGGTCGGGTAGGCACCGAAGAGCCGCAGATACTCGACGCCTCCCGGATCCACAGCGACACGCGCCATACCCCGCAGGTGGATGCCGAGGTAGACCCATGGGTGCGCCAGCACGCGCGCCAGCCCGGTGCTTCCCATGTAGTCGAAGCGTCGCGCCGGTGACCACGACCGCTGCTCAGGATTGCGGGCGAGATAAATCTCGACATCGTGGTACCCCAGCTCTGCCTGTTGCTGGTAGAACGGGACGCCCTGCACGGCAGCGTCCGTCGATGCCCCCTGGTAGAAGTAGCTGTTCACATCCACAATCGCTGCCAGGCCGCCGTAGTCGGCGACCACGGCATTGCGTGCTTGCCAGAGCAACACCGGCACAAGAGCCGTTGCCGTCAGCAGCAGCACAGGGCGCCACCGTGTTGCCGGCGGCGCCGAACGGCGCAGGGCGAACCAGGCGGCACTCAGACCGGCGGCAAGGGCGATGGGGTAGGCCACGGGTCGCACGAGGGCAGCCATGCTCAACAGACCACCGGCGCAGGCGGCTGTCACCCTCAGGTCCTGAAACGGATCATCGCGCCGGCCCGCCAGCCGTGCCAGCAGCAACAGCCCCCACGTCAGGCAGGCGGTGAACAGCGTCTCACTCAGCACGCGTGCTGCATAGAGGACCGACAACGGCTCCAGCGCATAGAGCGCAGCGGCGGCAACGGCCGCCCGCCGATGGAACAGTTCCAGAGCCAGGCCATAGACAGCCAACACGGTAGTGCCAGCAAGCAACGCCTGCAGCAGCACCGTCCACGCCTCGAGGTGATCGATGAGCAGGCCCGGCAGCAGCAGCAGGGGATAACCTGGCGTACGCACAATATCCGGCTCGCCAGCACGCGAAAAGGTAGCCGTGTGCAACATCTCCCACGCCGGCTCCAGATACCCCGGCGAGTCGGGCGCGTGCAACGTTTCGATGCCCTGCGTGCTCACAGCCGCAGCGGCAAGGGCAATGCGCAGCACGATCGCTGCGGCAGCGATGGTCAGCGCCACCCTCTCCCGGACGAAACCTTTGCCGGCTTCAGCGCGTCCCAGGGACATCAGTTTCTGGCTCTCTGTCGGACGGCTCCCTACTTTCCATGGCAATGCGCGGTCGTTGTGGCAATTTACGCAGCCTCCGCCAACCGCTCCAGCCGAAATGCTCACCCCTTGCTTCGATCCCTGCGCACAGGCCTTTTGGCCACAGCCCTGCTGGCGGCACCGGCCTGCCCCGATGTGCAGATGCTGCGGGCCGACAGCGACGGCCTTCGACTCCTTGTTGAAGTCGACGCCGGCCTGGGGCCGATCACGTCGATGGGGGTCACAGCCATCACCGCCGCCGGCCGGCCCCGTGGCAGTGGCCCCGGACATGTCGACCTGCCCTTCATCGCCCGGTTGCTGGCGGCGCCCCCTGGCGCCCGGCTGTCGGTGACGGTCGAGAGCCTCGCTGATACAACCTTCTATGATGTGCAGTTGCCGACAGCCGATTCTCTGGCCACGGAGTTTTCGGCCAGCCAACTGCAGGCTCTGGCTCACACCCAGCCCCTCGGGCTTCTGCGCGGCATTCCCGCCCATGCCCTGCATGTGTATCCGTGGCAGTACGATGCGGCAAGCCGCTCACTGCGGGTGCACACCCGACTGTCCGTTGACGTCCGTTTTGCCGGCGCCTCCGCAGCCCGGCCGCTGTCCCATGCCGATGCGGCCGGTGCCGCCCTGCGTTCAGCCTTTGTGAATCCACCCGACCACGCGGGCTGGCAGACCCCGCAACCCGCGCGGCGCGCAGCGGCCCTGGTCTATGATCCTGCACGTGTGTGGCTGAAGCTGTCCGTCACCGAGGATGGCGTGTTTCGCCTCGACGCTGACGGGTTGCAGGAGATGGGCGT
>JAQCJA010000296.1 GCA_027593305.1 bacterium | reverse complement strand
CCTTTGCTCGTCCCCCTGCGCCGGTCGGGTCAAACGACAGGACCTGTGCGGTCAACCGCTCTTCCGGCATCGTGTGGCGAATCCACTCATTATGACGACCGATGAGATGCGACGTGACCTCACGATTGCGCGAGGCAAGATCCTGCTGCTCACCCGGATCCTTGGTCAGGTCGTAGAGCGCCAGGGTATCGTTGCTGACATCACCAAGGATCTTCCATTGAGCGTCCCGCACGACCCAGGAATTGCCGTACACCCAGTGCAGCTGTGGATGCGGTGACGGCTCCTCACTGCGGGCAAGGACCGGCGCCAGATTGACCCCGTCCAAGTCCTTGTCCGGCAACTGCGCTCCGGTCAGGTGGGCGATGGTAGGCAGGATGTCGAGGCTGGTTGCGGCCTGATTGCTTACGTATCCAGCCAACACTCGGCCTGGCGCCGATATCAGGAAAGGAACCCGGATCCCCCCCTCATTCAGCGATCCCTTGCTGCCGGTAAAGGGGGTGCTGCGCCCGCCGCCGCCAAAGGTCCGCTCCTCAACCGAATGACCATTGTCACTGAGAAACAGCACAATCGTGTCCTCCCGCAGCCCCCGCTTGTCGAGATGACGCAACAGCTGACCGATGCGCTCGTCCATCGATGTCAGACAGGCGGCCTGATAACGTCGAGCGACGTTTGTCACGTGCTCGTAGCGCGCCAGGTGGCGTTCTTCCGGTTGCATGGGATAGTGTGGTTGATTGAGTGGCAGGAAGAATGGCGACGTCTGATTCTCATCGATGAACCGCAGGGCCTCACGCGTGACGATGTCAGGAAAGTAGACGCCGTCTTCCCTGTAAGGCGCCCGATCTCGCCGCAGCACATGGCGGTCGGGGCCGCCGTAGTAAAAGAAGTGGGAGTAGTTGTCCATGGCGCCGACTTTGAACCCGAGAAACTCATCAAAGCCCTGAGATAGCGGGTCCATGGGTTCCGGATGCCCAAGATGCCACTTGCCAAAGCAGGCTGTGTGATAGCCTGCACCACGCAGCATCTCGGCAATCGTAGTTTCGTCACCGCGCAGCCCATCGGCGGCCAGGCAACGTATGAAGTGCCGGCCCGTCAGCAGCGCCGCTCGTGATGGCATACAGGCCGGTGCATTGACGTAGAACTGGGTGAAACGAAGGCCGTCGGCGGCGAGCCCATCGAGGGCCGGTGTGTAGAGATCCGTTGCCCCGTAGCAACCCATATCCGTCGATCCCTGATCGTCTGACAGGATCAGCACGACATTCGGGGGGCGCGTGGCGCCAGCCCTGTTGCCGCCGAGCAGCGGCGCTGCCGCGACGGCAGCTGTCGCGCGTCCCAGAGTCGACAGGCACTGCCGACGTGACATCAGGTTGTGTAATTGCACCATGACTCGCAGTGATTCGGGGAATACCATGGGAATCGGGGAATGCAATGGCCGTCATGAGGATAAAGGGGCTCATGACTGGATGGGTCAAGCGATGGGCCCGTTGCCCACCCTGCGAGGCTGGCGGCTTATGTTTGTCGTCAAGCTACTCACGGCACAGACAGGAGCCTGATCATGGAATACGGCGAACCCATCGCTGTGCGAACCGATGACGGTTGGAAGGTTGAGATTCTGCACCAGGGCAAATCGATTTCGCGTCTCTGGATCGCCGATCGTCGTATGCGCATTGGTGCCGCAAGTCTCTCCATCGGCGGCATTGCCGGCGTCGGCACGGATCACGAGCACCGCAGACGTGGACTTGCCCTGCGCGTCCTCAATAAATCGTTGCAGCTGATGCAGAAAGAGGGCTACGACGCCTCCTTCCTGTTTGGCATCGAGGATTTCTACCATCGTGTTGGGTTTTCGACGTGCATGCCGGAACACGGATTCGCCATTGACACACGTGCCGCCGAGACGGTGCGATCCCCCTTCCGCACACGCCCGATGAAAGACGCGGACCTGAAGGCCGTCCGCACGATATATGAACGGCACAATGCGTTGCGCACGGGATCAGTCGTACGCACTCGAACCTGGCAGCGTTTTCCGATGGGCTCCGGATTTGGTGTATCTGCGATGGCGCGGATCGTGTATGCGCCAGGCGCCAGAGAGCGGGTGCTGGGATACGTCCTCTGCGACGACGTCAGCGACCGCTGTCGGGTTGCTGAGGCAGGTGGAATCGGTGACGATGTGAACGCGGCGATTGTGGGATTTCTGGCGCAGCGTGCGGTGCAGCTTCGACGCGAATGGATTTCGGCAAGCGTGCCCCAGGATCACGCCTTTGCCGTCTACTGTCGACGCCTCGGATACCGTGATGAGACGCGTTATCCGCGCAACGCCGGCGCCATGGGAAGAGCCCTCGACTGGACCCGCTTCTTCACGGCTCTGGCACCGGAATTGGCCCAATGCTGGCCCGCCGATGCACCGCAACAGCTATGCCTGCGCAGCGCTGATGGCGCCGTAACGCTTGCTCGACGAGGTGGCAGGATTCATGTCCGTGAGGGGTCCAGCGGCCGCCCCTTGTGCGTGTCGGATTCGGCCCTGCTCATGCAACTGGCCATGGGTTTCCGCGATGCGGATGACGCCATCGGCGCCGGCACACTGACCGGCAATGGCGCCCAGCTGACGCTGGCACGCGCGCTGTTTCCGCTGCGGGTCGCGCACATGTCATGGCCGGACAGGTTCTAGGGCTCGATGCTAGTGCCGATCATTCGAAGGTCGCTGCCAGATCCTGCGCGTAGCCAAGCAGTTTTTCATCGTCACCGAAGCCGGCGACACACTGCAGGCCCAGTGGCAACTGACCTGCGTACCCCGCCGGCAACGACAGGGCAGGCAGGCCGGCGTGAGTCCAGGGCAGATTCATCACCGGATCACCGGTAGAGACGAGTCCACGAGGCGCCGCCCCCCTGGCGGATGGACAGATCCACACGTCGATGCCTTCCGCCTTCATGGTTGCCTGCAACTCATCCCGCAGACGCCCTCTTCCGGCGCGTGCAGCATGCAGGCCATCGGCGCTCACTTGCCGGCCGCGCAACAGGATCTCCCGCGTCCTGGGCCGATACGTGTCTATGTGTGAGTCCATCCATCCAGCATGCTCCAGCGCCATTTCTGCCGCCTGCAGCGTGCTGTGACGCTCATTCACGTCACGGATGTCCTGCAGCGCGGGGATGCGGCACACTGAGAAACCGCGAGACTCCAACTGCCGGACCTGCGCCGCAAAGCCTGACAGCCCATCGGCTGAGGCCTGCTCCAGGTAAGGACCCTCGGGGATCCCGAGGACCGGCAGCGGCGCTGCATCCTGCCCGACCCAGTCATGCAGAATCACCTGAGCACCATGGCACACGTGTGCTACATCGGGGGCCAACAGCCCAACTGTGTCAACGGAGGGGGCACACAGGAG
This sequence comes from bacterium, assembly GCA_027593305.1. Lineage (GTDB taxonomy): Bacteria > Latescibacterota > UBA2968 > UBA8231 > UBA8231 > UBA8231. Next base: position 2,851 of record JAQCJA010000296.1, on the reverse strand, counting down.
CAGGCCATCCGTTGACACCCTGCCAAAACTGGGCTTGAAGCCGACGACGCCACAGAACGCCGCCGGGCGGATCACGGACCCTACGGTCTGGGTACCCAGAGCCAGTTCGCAATAGCCGGCAGCAACCGCCGCCGCCGAGCCGCTGGAGGATCCGCCCGGTGTATGCTCAGGATTGTGCGGGTTCCGTGTGGGGCCAGGCTCGAAATAGGCGAATTCGGTGGTCACGGTTTTACCGAGCACCAGGCAGCCGGCGCGACGCAGGGCTGCGACACATGCCGCTTCTTTTTCGCGGGCGAACAACTGCGGCGGCAGTCGCGTGCCGGCTCTGGTCACCAGGCCATGGGCATGCAGAATGTCTTTCACGCCAAGAAACCACCCCCGCAGAGGCGCGTCATCGGCAATGGCAGTTGTTTCGCGCTGCAACCGCCCCTGACGATCCGGCTCATCCACCAGCGCCCGCAACTGCCCATCGCGCGCGGCAACGCGGGCAAGGCGGGTCGCAACAAGCTCCTCGAGGGTGTCCGTCAACTGCGGCAAACGGTCACGATCCGATATCGGGATACAGAAGGTTGGAGCGATCGGCTGCGGTTTCTTCCATACCGGGCAGGCGCGAGATACGTTCGCGATAGGTTGGATCACCAAAACGGTGCGCGGCTCGCCACAACACAGGCAGCCAGCGCCTCGTATCGAAGGGTTCAATCTGCGGCCGCAGCCACACACTTTCGAGCGCATGGGCCACGAGCCAGTCCAGCGCCCGGCGCAGGGACTGACCCTCCCCTCCCACATGCTGCCACAGATCCACACCGCAGTGGGCACTGACGTCGGCCAGATCGAACAGGCCGGTGAGGTTCATCACTGCATAGTCGAGAGATCTCGTCCGAGCCAGTTCGCGGGGCTGGGCGCCGTCCGCGTCGATCTGGCGGTCCAGTCGCTGTGTCGCCTTCGATGCAGTTGCCTGAGCGACCGCAGCAGAGCCGGTGAACAATGCCAGCGACAGGACTTGCGTGTCATACCACGTCCCGTGGATGTTCGCTTGACTCGCCTCGTCGCGACCATGCGCGCTGTCCAGCAGCCATGTGAGCAACTGCGACATCCAGTCCACCAGACCTTGCTGGTCATCCGCAGTCCACGCCGTCGATTCGCCCAGCAGCCCCACTGAATCGAGAAGAAAACCGATCGGCGCAGTATCGATGATGCCGTTGCCATGCCCGTCACAGCGCCCCGGAATGCCCCGGGCGAATTGCAGATGCGGATTCATCCGTGTCGCCGGGTCGAGGAACCAGGTGCGCAGCAGCAAACCTGCCTGTTCGGCGAAGTGCTCGAGATCACTGAAGAAGAACGCCGCCGACAGGGTGTTCACGGCACTGATCATGGCGGCCATCGCATGATGATCGTGCAGGTCGCACTCAGGATTGGCCTCGCCGTCACGTCGAATCCAGGGCAGGCCGTCTTCGGTGTCGGGATCCGGCCACCAGCAGGGGCTCTGGCTCACATAGTCGCGCACATCGCCGCTGGGTGGCACCGTTGCCTTGCCGACAACCGTGAAGGGCCCGACGGTCCCCGCCGCTTCCGCATCCAGAAGCAGGCGTTGATCTGCCGCGGCAAGTCCGGGGTCGCCGTCATACACACGCTGACGCGCCCCAACCAGGAACGCGCCGTCCAGCAGGAAGACGCGGGGTGGTGTCTCGATAGACGCTGCCATCAGCCTGCGGGATGTCCGCCTGCTGGCGGCGTCCAGCTCTTCAAGTGCCTGGCGAAAGACTTCCCGAGATGCTTTCTGATGACCAGGACATCCTCGAAACGGTCACCGAAGACGGACAGCATGTAGCCGCCGCCGATCTGCTCCGGGCAGGCGAACAGCTCCCGACCTGGACCGGCTGCCTTCAGCCAGTTCGCCAGAGTCGCATCGGCAAACTGCATGAAGTCGAGAAATTCAGGTGTCACCTTGCCATCGTGGCCAAGGGCCGGCACCTGAGCGTGGTGACCGTTGAAGGGGCGGAAGTGAAACTGGTTGGCGACCTGCATCAGATCAGGGCGCACTGCCAGACGCTCCCAGTATGGCGGTGACAGGTGTTTGACGACTGCCGGATGCGAAAAGTCCCACGTCATCTTCAGCGGCTGTCCTTCGGCCTGCTCGAAACCCTCAGCCAGCGCATAGGTTTTCTCAGGTGTTTCGGTGCAAGTATCCCGGTGCACCTCGATCGACACATCCAGATCGATCTTTTCGGCAAAGGCAATCACCTGGCGGGCACGGGTTACAGCCGTTTCCGTATCGGTATCATGATTCAGCATCTGCACATTCACACAACGCGCGCCGTGCTCCTTGCAGGCCGTCAGTTTCGGCTCGACCTCGTCGGGCCCACCCATGTCCGTGGTGCAAGCGAAGATCAGACCCGAATCCCGAACTTCTTCGGGTGAAAGCATATGTACCCGCCCGAGGAAGCCATCGAAGCCTGCTTTGCGGATCTTCTTCAGCTTCTTGGCGACAGACCATTCGCCTTTCTTGCCTCCGTAGCCACCGAGCGTTCCCAGGCTGCACATGTGACGGATGCGGGGCCTGTCGGCCTTCTCCGCTTTGCCTTCTTTTGCCATTTTCTGTTGCTCTCAATCGGAGGGGTGACTGCCATACTTGAGGGACTGGTACTTGCCAAAGTAGCGGTGCCCACATGGCACGACAAGATGACCGGCTCCCCCCGGGATGGCTGCTTGACTTCCACCCGCGCGCTCCTAACTTTCGCATTCGCCTTACGCCAGAGACCGGAAGCATTACCCCGAAGATCTAGGCGTTGTCCCGATCTTAGTTGAAACAGCACAGGCTCCAATCGTTGCATATTGATACGAGAAGTTCCGA
>JAQCJA010000295.1 GCA_027593305.1 bacterium | reverse complement strand
CCCGCCGTAGAGATCCATGAGATCGAAGTAGTGTGTGTAGTCGTGCAGCAGGGGCCCCTCGTTCTGGGACCGCCAGGATGGTTGCGGCTTGCAGCCGTCCATGTGACAGGTGATATGATTCAGTTCACCGATGGCGCCGTCGGCCAGCAGCTTGGCTGCCAGTTGCCATTCCGGGTGCCAGCGTCGGTTGTGGTTCACCTGCAGCAACACCTGCTCCTGCTCACAGGCGGCAATCATGCGGTCGCACTCCTCCACCGAAAGGGCCATCGGCTTTTCGCAGATGATGGCCCGCACGGACGGCGCCGTCGCACACTGCTGGACCATATCACAGTGCAGTTCCGGGTGCGTGGCGATGATGACGATGTCGGGGCGCACGGTGTCCAGCATCTGCCGGTAGTCGTTGAACAGGGCATCGACACCGAAGCGCTGGCCGAAGGCATGCAGTTTCTCGCGGCCCCGATTGACCCCCGCCACCAACTGCAGCCGCTCGTGAGCGACGACGGCTTCGGCGTGATTGTCCGGCAGCGCCGAGAAGCTGAACTGGTAGCCGACGCGGCCGGTACCGATGAGAGCGACGCGCAGCCTGGCAGGCGTCTCACGCATACAGGCCCGCATTGGTCCAGACCGTCGGCTTGAGATCAGGTATGTCGTCGTCGGCTGGAAAGTACGGACGCCGCATGTGCCGCAGGGGGTGCTGGGCAATGGTCGCCGGTGTCGGTCCTGGCGTATCGAGGATGAACACGGCCCTGGCCACCTCGTCGTAGACATTGTGGAAATTCATCGGATTCTTGGCGACGACAAACTTCGTCCGACGAGGATCGATACCCACCGCCTGCCACTGCTCATCGGCCCAGTCGTAGGTCGCATGACTGGTGACCAGAACACGCACCGCGCCAATGGCCACCACAGCGGTGGGCCCCATCTCACCGACCACGCCATCCCAGATGCCACCAGCGTAGCGGAACCGACCATCGTGCACCGACTCCACCCGAATTTCGACAGCCAGTGGGGTGCCCCACTGAGGGTCCATGGCGTGACCCATGTGCACATGCAGGGTGGCACCGACGCCAGCCCGGTGACAGGTAGCCGCCACAGCGGCATCGACGACCGGTACCAGAGATGCCGGGGGCGTCGCCAGTTGCAGCAAGGCCCGCAGCGACGCGATGCTGTCGCCAGACGCCCCGCCACCGGCGCAATCGGCGGTCTCCACCAGGATCACCGGGCCCCCGTCCATGGCCATCCCCGCCTGGATGGCTGCAGCCGGCGCCATCGCCGTGGCTTCCAGTTCGTGGCGACTGTCCCAGTAGGCCAGGGCCGTTGCCAGGGCCAGGTCCCTGGCCCGAGGAGCGTCAGCATCGGTGATGAACAGACCACCGCCGCCCAGGTCGGGTTGATCGAGAAAAGTGTGTACCAGAAAAACGCTGGCCGACAACACACCATCGTGCTGCTCCTGCTGTCTCGCGGCCCGCATGATTCGGGCAAAGGCGCCCTCACCATCGGTGGAACCATGCAGACCGCCAACGATGACGGGCACTTTGGCCAGGGCCATTGTCGGCCGGCAGCGCCCGGCGATCGTTTCCAGCAGCAGGCGGGCGCCGCGCTGCCCGGTGGTCTGCGTATCACGATGGGGGTAGGTTGCCCAGGCGACGAGGCCATGGGCGTTCTCCACCATGGCCTGCGTCACATGCGCATGCAGATCTAGGGTCGCCACGACGGCAACGTCAGTTCCTACGAGTTGACGCACGGCCTGCAGGATGTCCCCTTCCGGGTCATCTACCCCTTCGGCGACGGCGGCGCCGTGCAACAGGAGCAACACGCCATCGACAGGCAACGCCAGGCGCAGACGTTCGAGCAACTCACCACGCAGGCGCTGATAGCAGTCAGCCGTAATGCAGCCCCCAGGGCAGGTGCTGGCCGCCAGCAGCGGCGCCACCTGCGCGCCAGCGCCGCGCAATTCCAGCAGGGCGCCACCAACAACCCCGGCGTTGATGGCCAGCATCTCATCGCCCCAGCGCAACTCGTACCGTTCAAACCAGTCGAGGTCGATCGGTGAGCCACCGAACTGGTTGCACTCGGTAAGCAGGGACCCGACGGCGACTCGCGGACCGTTCATCGTCGGCCCTGATCCATCGTCATACGAGTCCCAGCCCCCAAGCATTCCTCTGCCGTGGCCTCCACCTGAGCGACCCATAGGTCGACGATGCTGCCTGGCCATAAATCATGCCAGTCCCTCGAGAATTCCCCTGCTGTGGCCGACGCAGAAGGCGATGTAGGCTTTGCCGTCATCGTCACCCACGAGTTTCATGATGTGATCGTAGTCGATGGCCCGCTTGTAACCGATGTCCCGCAGGGCCCCGGCCACGGCGTACATCGACAGGTCCCCTTCGTCCGGCGCGCGCTCTTCATACCAGCCATCCACGGGAATCCGCCCGCGTACGTTACGGAAGTGGACGTGAAAAATTCGGCCCTGTTCCAGCCACTCCGGCGAGATCCGCGTGCCGACGAGCATGTCAGGCCAGCTTCGGGTTGAGTTTCTGCGCCACCTGCACCAGGGCCTGCATAAAACCCACACAGTGCGCCCGGCCGCGATGGTGCCAGGATGAGTCACCGACGGTCGCCGGCACATGATCAGGAATCATGAAGCCAGCAAAGCCCAACGCCTGCAATCGCTGGACAACAGCGAACGTGTCGACCTGGCCATCGTCGATGAAACACTCATGGAAGCAGTCTGCGCTACCCTTCACATCACGGAAGTGGATGTAGATGATCTTGCCATCGGGCACGAAGTAGTTGAAACCTTTCATGACATTTTCGTGGCCACCCATTTCCGACCAGCAGCCCATGCAGAAATCGAGCCCGTGGTTGGGTGAATCGTACTTGTCCATGGCGCGGCGGAATCCTTCGAAGCTGCCGAAGATGCGGGCTACGCCACCCAGCATCGGCACGGGAGGATCGTCGGGGTGTAACGCCAGACGCACGCCGGACTCTTCGGCGACGGGCAGAATTCTGTCCAGATACCAGCAGTAGTTGTCCCACATTTCCTCGGCGCCGTAGACGCGGTCGAAAGACAGGGGTGCATCGGCATGTTCGGCTTCGTGGAAGCGCGTCGCCTGCGCGCCACCCCGCAGCACTGCCGCTGGCTGGGTGCGCCACACAGAAGCAGGAATCCAGTGGTAGCCGAGAATGGGGATGCCCACCTTGCCCATATTGCGCACCGTTGTCACCATGTTGTTGAGCTGTTGCTCGCGGCCCCTGCCGCCGAGCATGATGTCGAGATAGAACGGGATGGGAACATTCTCCAGCGCCATGAGCCGCAGATCATGTTCGGCGGCCTTGGCCCGCAGCGCCGCCAGGTCGTCGATCTGCCAGAAGCCTGAGTCGGTGGGCAGGTTGGGTGTGTTCATCAGGAAATCGTCACAGCCGATCTGTTTGATGAACTGACACATCTCGTCTGTGAGTTCATTGAACTGACCGAGGCCGACACGCATGGGCAGGGACATGATTGACACTCCGGAAAGAGTCGGGCAGGTTTGCGCGCGGACAATCTCCCGAAACCACAACCAGGGGTCAAGCAAGACAACAATGATGACACAACCCGATGTGCCTGCGGTGCTCAGCTACCTGCAGGATCTGCAAGAGCGCATCTGCGCCGAGATCAACCAGCACGAGGGTGTGGCCGGTGTCGCCTTCCGCGAGGACGCCTGGGATCGGCCCGGCGGGGGCGGGGGGCGCTCGCGCGTGCTGGAGCAGGGCGCCATCATCGAGAAGGGGGGTGTCAACTTCTCCCACGTGATGGGAGACCGCCTGCCGCCATCGGCGTCGGTGCGGCGCCCGGAACTGGAAGGGCGCAGCTTCGAGGCCATGGGGGTATCCGTTATTTTCCACCCGCACAACCCGTACGCGCCGACGTCACACATGAACGTGCGCTTCTTCATCGCCCATGATCCAGCGGGTCAGGCGCCGCCGGTGTGGTGGTTCGGAGGTGGCTTCGATCTGACACCCTACTATGGATTCCTCGCCGATGCCGTGCACTGGCACCGGGCCGCCCGGGCCGCCTGCGAACCCTACGGCCAGGGACTGTACCAGCGCTGCAAGAAGTGGTGTGACGACTACTTCTATCTGCCGCACCGCGACGAACCTCGTGGCATCGGGGGTGTGTTCTTTGATGACCACGACGAGGGGGGATTCGCGACGGCCTTTGCCTTCACCCGCAGTGTCGGTGACCACTACATGCAGGCCTATGGCCCGATCCTTGCAGCCCGCAAGGACACACCTTTCGGTGATCGCGAGCGCGACTTCCAACTCTATCGCCGCGGTCGCTACGTCGAGTTCAATCTGGTCCACGATCGCGGCACACTCTTCGGCCTGCAGTCGAAGGGGCGCACGGAGTCGATCCTGGTGTCGATGCCGCCCGAAGTACGCTGGCGCTATGACTGGCACCCGGAGCCTGGCACACCGGAGGCGACACTCTACACCGACTACCTGCGCCCCCGGGACTGGGCCGACGAGATGTCATGAGGCGTGCCGGCCTTTCTCCTGCAGGCCGTGCTGATTTCCCTGTCCGGGGTCATGGCCCCGGGGCCGCTGTCGGCGTCCGTCGTCAGTCGCGGTCACCGTTGCCCACACGCCGGGGCCCTGGCGGCACTCGGGCATGCGCTGATCGAGTTGCCGTTGATGGCGGCTGTGCTCTTCGGTTTCGCCGCCTGGGCCGACAGGCCACTGGTTCGTGCCCTCGTCGGTCTGACAGGTGGAATGGTGCTGTTGTGGATGGGTCTGGGGTTGCTGGGCGCTGTCCGCCGTCCGTCTGCCCTGTCCCGTGCCCGGTCCGCGGAGGGCTCCGCCCTGCGCGCCGGCATGGTGCTTACCGGGGCCAATCCCTACCTGCTGGTCTGGTGGGCCTCGGTCGGAGCGGCGCTGCTGCTGCGGGCGAGCCAGTATGGCCCTGCCGGGATCGCGCTCTTTGCGCTGCTGCACTGGCTGTGTGATCTGCTCTGGCTGTGGTTGTTGTCCGCCATCGTCCACGGCGGCGGCAACTATCTCGGGTCACGTTTTCAGCTTGCCGTGCTTGCCGTCAGCGGTTTGTTCCTGCTGTGGATGGGTGTCGATTTCGTGCGCGATGGGGCTGCCCTTCTGCGCCGACCGGACTAGTTTGTTGAACGCCGCCACCGCCGGCCAAGGAACAGGGCCACACTGATCGCCGCCGAGCCCCACGCCGCGCAGCGCAGCCACTGGTGCACGGCGACGCCCGCCAGGGCCCAATGGGGCAGCCACAGGCGCAGAGAGAAGACGCAGACGAGCAGCAGAAACGTCGTGGCGGCGACGGCGTAGTGGAGCTGACGGCGAACCATGGTCAACCGACCGAAAGCCAGCAGGTGCGCGCCGAACAGCACCAGCAAGGCAGCATTGGTCCACTCAGGCATGGGTCAACTAGGCACGGCGACCCATCACTCGACAGCCGCAGGCAGTTCCCACAACGCCGCCTCGTCGTCGTCGCGCACCAGCAACCAGCGATCGTGCAACAGGGGTTCGGCCCAGCCGCGACGCGTGTGCAGTGCACGGAAGCGCAAACGCTCATGAGAACCCTCGGCCGACGGAACTACGATGGCCACGGTGCCGTCTTCCGCCTGCACCAGCAGCTCCGACCCGGCCCGCAAGATGCGGCCGTGGCCGTAGCGGGCGCCCTGCCAGCGACGGTAGCCGGTGGCCGCATCGATGCAGACCAGGCGGCCATCATCGAGACCGTAGACGAAACCGTCCGCCTCGACGCCGACAGACAACGCCGGGCGCAGTTGCGTGGTGCGCCACAGCAGGGCCGCTATGAGTCCAGCGGTGCCGATCTGCCATTGTACGTCGTAGGCCCGAACGCCGGCCGGGCCCCCACCCAGCAACAGGCGTCCGCGCCCCAGTGGCACAGCCTTCGGCGCCACGATGCCGGAGGCAGGCCAGGAAGCCTGCCAGAGGGTCAGCCCCGATCCCGGGTCGTGGCCGCTGGCGCCCGCCGCCCCGGAGGCAACGATCAGCGGCAAGCCGGCTGCCGTCACACCCAGCACGGGTGCACCATCTCCACCCGGGGTGTCGGCCTGCCACCGGGGTTCGCCCGTGAGCCGATCCAAGGCCTGCAGCCCGGCTTCTGCGCCGGCGGTGACGACGACGAGATCGCCCCTCACAAGGGGTGTCGACCCCAATACAGGGGGTGTCGACCCCAATACAGGGGGTGTCGACCCCAATACAGGGGGTG
>JAQCJA010000294.1 GCA_027593305.1 bacterium | reverse complement strand
CCCCCAGGTAGCGCGCCATGGGCTCGATGTGCGGCGTCGGCAGCGGCCGCCACATTTCACTGATGTAGACGTCATCCGCATAGGGGCGGAACAGATCCAGCGTGCTGCCATAAACGAAACGCCTGACACCGGCGTCAACGGCGGCCTTGAACAACACGTGGGTGCCACGCGAGTAGTAGTCGAGGAGAAACGCCGCGCGTGCCTCCGGATCCCGGGGCGTGTCGCTCGGTGGCTCTCCCGTGTGCATAACAGCGTCCATGCCGCGCACCGCGCGCCACATGGCTGCCGCATCGGTGAGATCCGTATCGATGCGGCAAAGCTGGTGTTTGTCCGTCTCGAGAGCCGTCGCCAGGGCCCGGCCGAGATCGCTGGCGGCACCGGTGAGAAGAATCCGCATGGAGGTATTCCGTCATCTGTTGATTGGTGGGATGGGAGCAGATCAAAAACCACGGACAATGGAAGGGTGTCACCACCGGTATTGTCCAGTCGTCGCGCGTGCAGATCCTGGTATTTCAGATCTGCACGCCGGCAAGATCCTCACGGATCATCTGCGTCAGTGCTGCCGTTGCCGGTGATTCGGGCCGCCCCCGATGCCGCACGAGACCGATCGAGCGTCCGTCGAAGCCCTGCGCGCCGATGGTGAGCAGCCGCCCTTCGGCCGCCTCGCGCACGACCGACACGGCGGGGACCAGGGCGATGCCGAAGTCGATCTCGACGAACTGCTTGATGATCTCGATGCTGCCCAGTTCCATGGCCAGTCGTGGTGCCACCCCGGCGCGCTGCAGCACTTCATCCAGCACGGCCCGGCTCTGGCTGCCTCGCTCCAGCGCCAGCAGCGGAAAACGCCCTGCCGTGGCGGGCCGGATCGACTGGCGACCGGCCAGAGCGTGTCCCGGTGGGCAGATCCACACGTCACCCCGGACAAAGAGTGGCTCCGACCGCAGGCCCCGTTCGCGGGCAGGCAGGGTGACGATGCCGAAGTCGACCTGATCGGCCAGGGTCAGTTGCCGCACCTCGGCGGACATCTTGTTGCGGATGTCGACTTTGACCTCCGGGTAGCGCGCACGAAACCGACGTAACACGTTGGGCAGCACATACGTACAGTTCGTGTCACTCGTCGCCAGCAGCACCCGGCCGCGGACGATCTGGCCCATGGCATCGAGCTCCTGCCGGGCACCCTCCAACTCGGCAAAGATCGTCGTCGTGCGCTCATAGAGGGCGTGGCCCGCCGCCGTGAGTTCCACCGCACGCCGTCCCCGTACGATCAACGCCTGGCCCAGTTCCTCTTCCAGCGCCTTCACCTGCTGGCTGATGGCGGGCTGTGTCAGGAACAGGCGCGCCGCCGCCCGGGTGAAGCTGCCCTCGCGCGCCACCTCGTAGAATCCACGCAGTTGCTGCAGTTCCATCAGCACTACCTTGCATTGGTCGGGTTGCATTAGCCAGATTGATGCCCGGTATCAGTATAATGAATTTGGCTTATGTGCAGGGCCTCTCGTAGTTGCTCTGTGTCCGTCTCCACCACTCACTGGCTGCCAGGAGAAAGTGTCATGCCCGTCACTGCCGTTGTCGGCGCCACCTGGGGGGATGAAGGCAAAGGCAAGATCACCGATGCCCTTGCCGCATCTGCCAACATCGTGGTCCGTTTTCAGGGCGGGCGCAACGCCGGCCACACGATCATCAATGATCGCGGGCGCTTTGCCCTGCATCTGCTGCCCTCCGGTGTCTTCACGCCCGACACCATCAACATTCTGGGACCGGGTGTGGCCGTGGATCTGGCGGCGCTTTTTGCCGAACTGGACGAACTGCTCGCCGCCGGCGTGCCCGCCCCCGATCTGCGCGTCGCCCACCGCGCCCAGATTGTGCTGCCCGTACACGTGCTGCAGGACCAGTACGAAGAGGAGCGTCTGGGCGCCGAACGTGCCTTCGGCTCCACCCGCGCCGGCATCGCCCCCTTCTACGGGGACAAGTACATGAAGATCGGCGTGCAGGCAGGGGACCTGCTCGACGAAGCCTGGCTGCGGGAACGTGTCACCCGTTGCCTGACAGCTCGCAACGTGCTGTTCCGCCATCTCTACCAGCAGCCGGAGGCCGACGTCGATACCATCGTTGCGGGCCTGCTGGCCCATGCGCAACGATTGGAACCCATGCTGTGCGACGGGCCCGCCCTGCTCCACGAGCGCCTTGCCGCCGGTGAGACCATCCTCGCTGAAGGCCAGTTGGGTGCCCTGCGCGACCCCGATCATGGCATCTACCCCTACTCGTCCTCGTCGTCGCCGCTGGCCGGTTTCATTCCCGTGGGCGCCGGTGTGCCTGCGGCGTCGGTCACCGATGTCGTCGCCGTCGCCAAGGCCTACAGCAGTTGCGTGGGCGCTGGTCCCTTTGTCACCGAGTGGTTCGGTGACCAGGCCCAGCAACTGCGACAGCGGGGTGGCGACCGGGGGGAGTACGGCGCCACGACGGGCCGTCCCCGGCGGGTGGGCCCTTTTGATGGTGTGGCGACACGCTACGGGTGTCGCCTGCAGGGCGCGACGCGGGTTGCCCTGACCAATCTCGACGTGCTTTCCTATCTGCCCGAGATCCCGGTATGCTGCGCCTATCGGGTCGACGGCCAGCAGACACAGCAATTGCCATTGACGCGGTACCTGGAGAAGGCCGAACCTGTTCTGGATCAACGGCCCGGTTGGCAGGGGCAGGACCTCACCGGCGCCCGCAGCTGGCAGGATCTGCCGGACGCCGCCAAGGGTTATGTAGATTTCGTCGAAGCCCTCATCGACGTCCCCGTGCAGATGATCTCTGTCGGTCCCCATCGGGACGCCCTCATTTATCGAGACTGAAACGAATCCATGACAACAGTGCCGCAGGCGATCTTCTTCGACCTTGACGACACGATCCTCGACTTTACCGGACCTGCCGGGCCCGCCTGGCAAACCACTGTGGCCCGCTTTTCCGGCGACGATGGTGGCATCGAGCCGACCACCGTGCTTGCCACCATCGACAGGGTCTCCCGCGTCTGGTAGTCGGATCCGGATCGACACCGAAGGGGCAGACTGGACCTGCTGGCAACACGGGGGCGCATCGTCGGTGATGCCCTGACAGAACTCGGCATCAATGACAATGGTCTGGCACAGCACCTCGCCGATACCTTTGCGCGGCTGCGGACCGAGGGTCTGCAGCTGTTCCCGGGGGCTCTTGTCACGCTACGTATCACGCCTGGTCCCACGCCGACGCCCAGTGGATGTGGGACCGGGCCCGGGAACTCGATATCCCCCTCATGGCCGGTTCCTGTCTGCCTCTGTCCTGGCGCCGCCCCTGGCTGGAGCACGACAAGGGTGTGCACATCAACGCGGCTGTCGCCGTCGGGTATGGCGGCATCGAGGCCTATGGCTACCACACCCTCGAAACCCTGCAGTGTATGATCGAACGTCGAGTGGGCGGCGAATCCGGCGTCGTCGCCGTCCAGTGCCTGGAAGGGGATGACGTCTGGCGCGCCCGTGATCGGGGCCGCTTCTCCGGCGCTCTTGCCGAGGCGGCCTGTGCCACGGTGGGCACGCGCCAGCCTGGGAACATGGAGGACTGCGACAAGCCTGCCGTCTTTCTGCTCGAACACGCCGATGGTCTGCATTCGGCGGCCCTCATGCTCAATGGCCATCTGCTCGCTACGAGGACCATCGTCGCCTGGAAACACCGTGGCTCGACATCACCTATGAGTCCTACGACCAGCTGCCGGAACGGCCCCTTGGGGAACGCCCCAGCGGTGCCTGTCTGGCACGGAACTGCCCGGATCTGCTGTTACCCTGGCGCCAATAATCGCGGTGCGTAGTCCGCGTGAGCGTGTGATTTGCGCCATGCCCAGGACTCATGGACTTTCATGATCCATGAGATACCTGCCTGAAGTTTTCGCCAACAACCAGCAGTGGGCCCGCCACGTTCGTGAGCACGACCCGGATTACTTCAAACGACTTGCCGAGGCGCAGCGCCCGCGCATTCTGTGGATTGGCTGTGCCGACAGCCGCGTCCCACCGAACGTCATCGTCGGCCTCGATCCGGGCGAGCTTTTTGTCCACCGCAATATTGCCAACGTTGTCGCTCCGGGTGACGTCAACGTGTTATCCGCCGTGCAGTTCGCCGTTGTCTCCCTGCAGGTGGAACACGTCGTCATCTGTGGCCATTACGGTTGTGGAGGCGTGCAGGCGGCCCTGTCACCGCCGGTCAGCGGACCTCTGGGTGTCTGGGTCGATCACGTCAGCAAAGTGCGGCGTCGACACCGCGACGAACTGGAGCCCCTCGACACAGAGACGCGCTTCCGCCGGCTGTGTGAATTGAACACGCGGGCGCAGGTCGAGTCCCTCGCCTCCAGCAGTATCATCCTCGATGCCTGGGAACGTGGTCAGAAGCTCTACCTGCACGGCTGGATCTATGACCTGGCAACGGGCCTGATTAGCGATCTGCACGACGACCGCGAGGCCTGAGGCAGCGTGCGCATCAGCGGCACCGTTCTCGGATAGTGCCCGCTGGCAGCCAGGGACTGCGCACCTGCAACACATCTGTTGGCAGGATCAGCCTGTAGCATCTGCCGGCGCTGGACAGGGTTCCGGGGCATGCCTAACGTCGTCTCTCCATGACGATCCTCTCCCTCGACCTCGACGCCGGCCTGCGCCAGCTGGGCTTCGCCGATTTCCGCCCCGGTCAACGCGAGGCCATCGAGGCGCTGCTGGATGGGGGCCGGGTGCTGCTCGTGGCCCCCACAGGGGGCGGCAAGAGCCTGACCTACCAGTTGCCCGCCGCCTTGCTGCCGGGCACCACCATCGTTGTCTCCCCCCTCATTGCCCTGATGCACGACCAGGTGAGCGCCCTCGAAGCGCGCGGCGTCAGCGCCACCTACCTGGCGGGCACCCTCGATGGCGACGTCATCCGCCAGCGCATGGGCGCCATGGCCCGGGGCCGGTACAAGCTTGTCTACGTCGCCCCCGAGCGGCTCGCCTTCGACGGTTTTCGTGATCTGGTCAGCCGGCTGGACTGCCCCCTTGTGGCCATCGACGAGGCTCACTGCATCAGCGAGTGGGGCCACGATTTCCGCCCCGAATACATGCAGATCGGCGAATTGCTCGAGCAACTGCCCGGAGCACGGGTGCTCGCGTGTACGGCGACAGCAACCCCTGTCGTGCGCGACGAGATCCTGGCGCGCCTCGGTCTGCCTCCGGATACACCACAGCACCTGCGCGGTTTTGCCCGACCCAACCTGGCCTTCCGCGTGCGCGACACGCAGAGCAAGAAGGACCGCGCCGCACAGGTGGACGGGCTGCTGCAGGAGGCGCTGACCGGCCCCGGCGGCGGCCGCGGCACAGCCATCATCTACGCCCCGTCACGACGCCAGACCGAAGAAGAGGCGACCCGACTTTGTGCGGCCGGCTGGAACGCCGCCCCCTATCACGCCGGCATGCCCGGTGACCAGCGCGAGTCCGTGCAGCGCGCCTTCACTGCCGGTGCGCAGGAGATCGTCGTCGCCACGAACGCCTTTGGCATGGGCATTGATCGCGCCGATGTGCGCTGCATCGCCCACCTGGCACCTCCCAGTTCGGTGGAGGCCTACTACCAGGAGGCGGGACGCGCGGGGCGGGATGGGGCCGATGCCGTCTGTGTCCTGCTTGTGTCCTCCGGCGACATGGCCTTCCGCCGGCGCCTCATCGAGAGTGACATCGACGGTCGGGCTCCCGATCCGGAGACCGTGCGCCACCGCTGGAATCTGTTTCTCGAATTGATGCGTTATGCCGAGGGTGGCGGCTGCCGCCACGATGCCATCCTGCGCTACTTCGGCGACGAAGCCGAAACCCTGTCCGGGTGCGGCAAGTGTGATGTCTGCCTGGAACTGTCCGATGACGACGGCGACGACACCGACGAGGTCAGCCGCGTCGTGCGCCAGGCCCTGTGCGGCGTTGCCCGTGTGCACGGTCGTTTCGGCATTGGGGCGGCGGCCCGCCTGCTGCGCGGCGCCGATGATCTGCGCCTGCAGAATGCCGGTCTGGATCAGTCCCCCACCTATGGCGTGCTCTCAGAGAAGGCCGAGGAGTGGATCCTGACGCTGCTGCGCCGCTGCGTGACAGCGGGCTGGGTCGATTTCAGCGGCACGGACCGACCCGTGGTGCTCGTTACCGACGAGGGCTACGACGTCATCCACGAACGGCGTCCGGCGCGCCTGCTGTTGCCCCCTGCCGATGCCGGCAAACGGACTACACCAAAGGGAGC
>JAQCJA010000293.1 GCA_027593305.1 bacterium | reverse complement strand
CAGCTGGAAGATGCGCGCGCCATGATCGGCGCGCATCTGGATGACCTGTTCCTGCTGCCAGCGAACCTGCGTGTTGTCGGTGTCGCTGGTACCGTCACGACCCTCGGGGCCCTCGATGCCGGCGCTGATCGTTTCGATACTCGTGATATCGACGGCTACCACCTGTCCCGAGATGCCGTCAACATGTGGAGTGATCGTTTGCTGAGTCTCACCCATGACGGCATCCGCGCCCTGCCTCAGGTGAATGAGCAGCGCGCTGACATCATCGGTGCAGGGTCGTTGATCCTGCGTTGCTTCATGGAGCGGTATGACCTGCCCGCAATCACCGTGTCCACGCGTGGCATTCGCTACGGTCTGCTGCTCGATATGCTCAGGGGCCAACTGTAGACGGCACCGGGCGGCGGGCGGCTCCCTTCAGACCTGCACTTGTGCGAGCATGGCCCGCACGTGGCCAGCAACCTTCACCTTGCGTAGCTCGTGGCGCAGTATGCCCGCTTCGTCGATGACGAATGTCGAGCGCTCGACTCCCATGTACTTCCTGCCGTACATGTTCTTCTCCTTCCAGACGCCGTAGGCCTCACAGACGGAGTGATCCGCGTCAACCAGCAACTGGAAGGGCAGGTCGAATTTGGCGACGAACTTCTGATGCGTGGCGGCATCATCCGGACTGATCCCCAGGATCACCGTGTTGACGCTGGCAAAGTCTTTGTGCTGATCGCGGAATCCGCAGGCCTGTTTCGTGCAACCGGGGGTACTGTCCCTGGGATAGAAGTACAGGACAACTTTCTGCCCCTGCAGGCTTTCCAGCGACACGCGCTCACCACTCTGATCCGCCAACGTGAACTGCGGGGCCTTACGGCCGACCTCTACCATGACAACCCTCCTCGTCGAAAAAGTCACTACGCCTTGGCCCGGCGCCCAAGGGCCACACGTCGGCCCTTCCAGCGAAAGAATCCAAGGGGGCCGGCCAGGCCAACCATGACGGTGTACAATGGTTGCAGCAATACCCACAAGGGGAACACGCGCAGCAGATCCAGACGACCAAAGCGCCGCGCCCCGACGATGGCCAGGGCCCCCTCTGCGGTGGCTCGAACACCCCACACAGCGGCGACGAAAGCCAGGCTGGTGAGGCCCGCCGCCCACATGCCGAGGCTCGTCAACAGGCCGACTGCCGCACCGAATGTGGCGGACATATAGAGAAAGAACAGCGGATCCAGGCGCAATTGCAGAGGTGCATTGGACGCCCAGCGAGCCCGACGGCTGAGAAAGCTTCGCAGGCTGGGGGAAGGCGGATGCACGACCCGTGCCGAGGCTTCGCCGCAGAAGCCGAGCCGCCAGCACCGGGTGCCCCGGATCAACTGCAGCAGCAGGACATCATCCCCGGATACCCGATGCTGGACCGATGTGTATCCTCCGACCTCGTCGAAAGCTCGCCGACGGAATCCGAGGCTCTGCCCCGACGCTGCCATCGGGTGGCCAAAGGCGCAACTGCCGGCAGCGGCCGTCATCAGCAGCAGGAAATCAAGCCCCTCCCACCGGGCCAAGGTCGAATTCAGGGTGGCGGGCGTACCGATCTGGGAGAAGCCGATGACGGCGCCTGTCCGCGTCGAGAAGCCGTCGACCATGGCACGGATCCAGCCCGGTGGTACATCACAGTCGGCATCGGTGGTGAGCACGATGGCAGCATCGTTGCAGTGGCTGATACCAAGGCTGAGAGCAGCCTTCTTTGAGCCGCCCCTGCCATAGGCAGCGGGCCCATCCAGAACGGACATGCGATGACCTTCGGCAGACAGCGAGGCTGCCAGGGCCCGGGCTCTTTCCTGGGTACCATCGGTGGAGCCGTCATCCACGAGGATGACCTGATACAGGTCGCGGGGATACGTCTGCTCTGCCAGCGCTCGCAGACAAGGCTCTATGCGCGTGGCCTCATCCCGTGCAGCGATAACAACTGCGACGGAAGGTGACGGGACTGTCGCATCAATGGATGGACTTCGGCGCGTTGCACCGAGCAGGAACCAGAGCAAGCCAGCGACATAGGCCGCCGTGAACGCGGCGATCGCCGCCTCTATCACCCGCGCAATTCCTTGACCATGGAGAACATGCCGCGGTAGCCTTCGGAACAGTTGCGGCACATGTCGACGCTGGACCGGCTGTTGAGGATCTTCTTGCGGAAGTCCATGTAGGCCCGACCTTTCCAGATTTCGCCGAAGGTCGAGGCACTCTTGTCGTGACCGTTGAAGGCGTCTCCCATGCCAAAATCGACATTCTTGTCGAAGCAGCACGGCGCCACATCCCCCGACCAGTTCACCATGGAACTGTACCAGAGCACCTTGCAGCCCTTGGCAGGTTGTCCCTTGACCTGCCGCTGGCCGCTTTCGCCATCTTCGTAGCGGCGAAACAGATCATCGTCGGGCAGGAAGGTCGCCGCGTCATCATCGGAGTAGACCTGTGCTGTCTTGATCAGGAACTGGTCGGCTTCGAGATCGGCAGCAAGTCTCTCGGCCTCGGCAATGTCGCTTTCGTTATGGCGAAAGACGATGAACTGCATGTTGATGAGTGGAGTCCTGGAGTTGAGTTCGCGCTTGGCCTCGGCGACCAGTCTGGTGCCCTCGACCACCCGTTCGAGTTTGCCGCCGACGCGGTAGGTTTCATAGGTCTTCTGATCGACACCGTCGAGGGAGACGATCATCTCGCTCAGGCCACTGCGCACGACATCCCGCGCCTGCTCTTTGGTGCGTACGTAGTGGCCGTTGGTGCTCGTCATCGTCGGAATTCGCTTGCTGCGCGCATAACGAATCATTTCCAGCAGATCCTTGTTGATGAACGGCTCCCCCTGGTTCCACAACATGAGCAACACGAGGTAGTCGCCGGCATCATCGATGAGACGCTTGAAATCATCAAGACCCATGTTGCCGCGCTCGCGGGTCATCTCGCCATTGCCGGATGGACACAGCGGACACTTCAGATTGCAGAAATTTGTCGGCTCCACCATCATCATGAAGGGCCGGCCCCAGACGACGGGACGCCCCGTCGTCCACGAAATTCCCATCGACGCCAGTACTTTGCCGGCATTCCACAACCGCTTCCAGCTGAAGGCGTAGCCGTAGCGCTCGATATAGCGTGGAATGACTCTCGGCGAGAACAGAAATGCCATCAGGTGGTCTCGTTGGGGAGGGGCGGAGCGGCAGCGTCCTCAGGGGTCAATGGTGTCGCATCCTTCCAGCGGAAGCGGCCTCGTCGCCCCAGGGGCACAAGAAACAGCACGTACGGGATATAGAGGATCTCAACGATCGGAAGGAACGTAAGCAGAACCCGGTCACGCCGCTTGCGGGGCGCGAACCCATAGAGCAGGGCGCCATCCACCCCCCACCGACTCAACCAGGCGGCAACGAAGCTTGTTGCCCATCCGCCACCGAGTCCCCCTTGCACAATTCCAGCCAGCAACAGTGCGTGGTAGCCATACAATGCGAGTCCCATCCAGCGCGCGCCCCCCTGATAACGGGCCGCCTTGGACGCATGGCGGATCTTCTGTTCAAGGACGTCGCGCCAGCCCAAGTCCCGCGCTGGGCCGGTGACGACGGCGGCCGCGTCGGCGCAGTAGACGGCATGCCACGTGGTGTGCGCCGCAACCAGCCGCAAGAAGTAGACATCGTCGCCGCTGAGCAGATGGCCGATCCTGTCGAAGCCACTCAGTTCTTCCCAGACGCGGCGGCGATAGGCCAGGCTCCGGCCCGTACAGGACAGCGGCGCGCCCATGCCGATGCTGCCTTCCGCCAGTGCCGAAACCCCGAGATTGTCGACTGCCAGCAGCCGCTGGCGATGCCTGTGCATGGGCTCGACGCAGGCGAACCCGGCGACAAGACCCACGTCTTCGGAAAACCTTGCCACCATGAGTTGGACCCATGCAGCAGGGGGTTCGCAGTCCGCGTCGGTAAACAGCAGCAGGTCACCATCACTGGCCTCGATGCCGGCGGCGAGTGCACTCTTCTTGGGACAGACGTAGCGCAGTGCAGCCGGCGCCCTCACGAGCAACATCTGTGACGTCCCCCGCCACTGCCGCATGAGACGCTCCACCGCCGCCGCGGTACCGTCCGTCGACCGATCGTCCACGATAACGATCTGCAGGGGACCGGAATATGTCTGTTGCTGCAGCGCCTGCACACAGGCAGATATGGTGCGGGCTTCATTGCGTGCCGCAACAACAACCGATACCGATGGTGTCGTCGTGCTGCGCCGACCGTCCCTGCGACTTCGATACATGCCGACACCCAACCAGGCGACGAGGCTCACATAGAACAGCGTCGCCGACACCAGAACAGCTTCGTAGACCGCATGGAACAAGAGCTAGAGCACTCCGTAGCGCATGTCGAGTGACAATTGCAGCTGCCGACCATCTCCGTACTCTTCACGGGCCGTCAACGGTGTCGCTGGGCCATCCGCAGGGGGCAATGGCACATTCTCACCCCAATCGAGTCCTGCCGCCAGGCGCAGGCGCAGGCGTGGCCACAGGCGCATGTCAATCGTCGTCGTCAGGACGTTGTGCCGACCCACGTTGCCGTCGAGAAAGCTCTTGTCGTCGCGCTCGTCTCCCGGTCGCCATCCCCGGTGCAGATCACCACCGACGTTGAGGATGCTGCCGTCGTCGAGCAGCACGTTATCCCCGTGCCGACTGTGGGCAAAGGACAGCGATGTCGCCACATCCCGCGACCAGCGGCGTTCCACGCCAGCGATCGCTGTTCGGCCCCAGTGCGTGGCCCAGAGGCGCGTCGAAATGACGGAGCGTATTGATGGGGATTTTATGCGTATAGATCCATGGCTCGATGCGCACATAGTCCGCATGCAGATCGACGTCCGGCACGCTGAAAGGATCGGTCCACAGGATGCCGGTCTGCAGCGAGAACTTGTTGGCGAAGTCATTACTGAAGATCTTCAGTTTCTTGAGATCATCAATGGCGTACGCCGCCCACCAGCGCAGACCTGGACGCACCCGCCAGTCGGCATCGACGGCCATCATTACGTTGTCCTTGTCCCCCAGATAACTCTGCGCCGCCCAGTAGAACATCAGCGGATTCAAGTAAGCTGGTTCGGGGCCACGATCCGCATAGATGACCACTTCCTGAAAACCCAGGTCCAGCGACGGCGTCACCGCCGCTTCGATTCGATGCGCTGCGATCCACTTGTCGCGGTCCAGTACACGTGACATGCCGTTGACGATGTAGCTGGCATTGGCGTCGGCCTCGCCGCTGCAGAGCGGTGCATCGGGACGATCCGGGCAGCCCTGCAGCGATCCGTGCAGGCTGACCAGTTCGAGTGCACCCAGGCGCGTTCGCAGACGTATCATATCAAAGGCCGGTGCATTGCCGCTGAGGCCGAGATTGTCGTCTGGCGCCGGTCCCCAGGAAACCTGGTCCTTGCCGACCTGCACCTCGATCCGTGAGCCGAGACCAAACGTGAAATAGGCCGCGCCGCGGTGAAAATCGGCGAGCGTCCCCTTCAGTTGCACAGCCTCGAGTTGCCGTTCGAACACATCCTGGCGCCACACATAGTCGCGACTGCCCTGTTCCCGCGTCTGCTCAAAGGCGATGCCGAATCCGACCTGCCCGAGCAGATCGCCATGGACAACACCGCCGAGGCGATTGCGGTAGATCCTTTCGCGAGAATCCCGCCCGCGCCCGGAGAAGACGTCCGTCTGTTGGCGTGCCAGCAGATCGACATGGAGCCGGCCCTGCTCCGTCACGTACTGCAGGGGCGGCTGGCTTGAGGCCGGACTGTGGCCATGCACCCCTCGGACCTCTTCATCCACGCCCTGTATCGCCCGCACCTCAGCATCGAGTTCCTGCAGCAACAGAGCGACGCGCTCCCTGTCGATCCGCGTCAGCGTCGCCAGGCTGTCAGCACGCAGGGCGAGTCTGGCCAGATGCTGGCGGCTGAAGGGCTTGATCCCGTCTGCCGTGCCCGAGAGGCCTCCGGTCGCTTCCAGACGCTCAATCAGCCCGTACGACCAGTGCTCCAGCGGCACGAGCACACTGGCCTGTTGCGCCACTACAGTCACAGAGCACACCGGCGACAGCGTCATTGTCAGGGCAAGAAACCACCACACACGCCATCGTCTTGACGGTCTTTGCGCCCTCGGATACGTTAGCGCTTCGTTCACCCCAGGTGGGCAAACATCCCCAAACTTCGTAACCGGATCGGTTCCCCACATGAACGCCATCTCCGATATTCGCGCCCGCGAGATCCTCGATTCCCGCGGCAATCCT
>JAQCJA010000292.1 GCA_027593305.1 bacterium | reverse complement strand
ATTACAGCAACTAGCAAAACCACGTGCCCCCTTCAATCCCTCAAACAACGATTCGTGCAACAGGCTCCTTTGATGCCGTATCTCGAATGGAGCTTTGGCAAGGTGGTTCGTGTGCCCCAGAACGGCTATGGGGATCTGCCAGAAGAGGTGCTGGGCATGGCCGATCTCGTCGTGGTCGAGATGGCAGAGCGCTACCTGTAGCCATGGTTCCGCTCAGCGTCGACAAGGGTGCGGATCGGGCAGCGGTACGAGTGGTCACGGAAGGATCTGTCCGTCTCCCAGGGCTCGTAGCCGACGTTCCGCTTCACGCAGATCCGGGCGCAGGCGCAGGGCTTGCCCGTAGTGCTCCCGCGCCTCGTCCGCGTCGCCCTGGGCCTCCAGAGCGACAGCAAGGTTGTAGTGCCCCAGGGCGTAGTCGGGATCGATTTCGAGGGCGCGGCGCCAGACCTCGATCGCCTCGACGACGGCGCCGCGGGCGCGCAGCACGATGGCCAGATTGTTGTGCGCCACGGCGAATCTCGGACGCAGTCGAATTGCCTCTCGGTTGTGCCGCTCAGCACCCGCCATGTCCCCCAGTTCCTGCAGGGCGGCGCCCAGGTTGGCGTGCGTTCGCGCCTCCTCCGGTTCCTCGGCCAGGGCCATCCGGTAGTGCGCCACGGCCTGCTGCGGCTGGCCGGTCCGCAGCAGCGCATTCGCCATGTTGTAGTGGGCGGCGGGGTATTCCGGCGCCATGGCCAACGCCTGGCGATAGTAGACCATGGCCTCCGCCAGGCGACCGTCATCGGCCAGTGCCACGCCGAGGGAGGATCGCGCCCGGGCGTTGCCAGGCCGGGCGTCCACGACAGTGCGCCACATGGCCTCGGAACTCCGGTAGTCCTGGTTGCGTGTCCACGTCACGAGGGTGAGGACGACAACGACGAGGGTCACAACGGCCGGCGCCAGACGAGGGTGGCGCAAACGGCGCAGAACCAGCCATACGGCAACGATCGTCAGGACGGCGAGCGCCGCTGATGACAGGTAGACGCGGCGCTCGGCAGCCACCTCGCCCACGATCGGCACGAAGCTGGATGTGGGCGCCAGGATCATGAGGAACCAGGCGCCGGCAAAGCCGAGGGGCGGGTGTCGGATCAGCGCATAGATCGTCCCCCCCACGATTATCAGGATAGCGAGCAGTTGCGCTACGATCCCGGTCACGACGATGGGACTTGCGTAGCCGTAGTCGGTCACCAGCGGATCCGGCCAGACCCACAACTTCAGGTACGTCGCGATGGCGACCACCTGGTTCATGGCGTACGCACCCACACCGACGTCACCCACGAGCCCGATCGACGTTCCATGGGGCCTTGACCAGAGCAGTGCAGCCAGCAGCAACCAGCAAGCGGCCAGGGCGGTGTGCAGCCGGCGGCGCCGATGCCAGGCCTGCGCGAAGCTGCCAGCCATGAAGGTGCGGTCGTAGAGCAGGGCCAACGGCGGTACGACGACCATCACCTCCTTCGACGCCATACCCAGCAGAGCCGAAACGACAGCGACAACCTGCCAGCGCACGCTGCCGTCGCGGCTGCGCTCGACGGCGTAGATGACTCCAAGGAAGAACAGGGCCATCAGCGATTCGCTGCGCTGGGTGATGTAGTTGACGACCTGGCTGTTGAGGGGGTGTACGAGCCAGACCAGGGCGCTCGCCAGAGCCAGTCCGGAGGCGGACCCTGTCGAAACGAACGTCCGGCGTAGCAGCACGAACAGCAGCAGCCCGCAGGCCAGGTGCAGTGTTACATTGACCAGATGATACCCGCGGACGTCAAGCCCACCAACGGCGTAATTGAGGGCCAGGCTCAGGCGCACAACGGGGCGGCTGTTGATCGAGGCGCGGTCCGTCTCGTCGGGCGCACGCCAGAGCGGCAGGATCTGACGGATGTCGCTGTTCTCGACGATGGCCGGGGTGTCGTCGTAGAGAAAGGGTCCGTCCAGGCTGTTGCTGTAGGCGGCGATGACGGCCAGTAGCAGGAGCGCCGCCGGCAGGGGTTGCGCGGACAACCACCAGCGGCTGGGCTCAGTCACAGGCATGTCCACGACCCGGCTCCTTCATCCGACAGACGGCGACAGTCGCTGCATGATCCATCGCACCCGGCAGAGATCTACCGATTGCGCCGCCAGGCCTGAAACTCCGCCAGCGTTTTCTCATCCGGTGGATAGGTTCCTACCAGAGTAGCGCCGGCGCGGATCTTCTCCAGGATGAACGCTTCTTTCAGTTCCATCTCCTCCGCAGCAGCGGCGACCTCCGCCGCCAGATGGGGGGGGATCACCACCACTCCTTCGCCATCCCCGACGATGATATCTCCGGGAAACACGGCGACCTCGCCACAGCCGATGGGGACCTGAATTTCACTGGGGTAGTGAATCGTCTTGTTGGTGTGGGCGTTCATGCCCCGCGCGTAGGCAGCCAAACCGCATTCGGCAATGGCCGGGCTGTCGCGATAGGCCCCGTCGGTGACAACACCGACCGTGCCCAACTGGTGCATGCGTTGGGCCAGGATCGAACCCATTGTGCCCGCACTCGTATCGCCGCGCGCATCGATGACGAGAACATCCCCCGGCTGCAGCTGCTCAATGCCCACGCGCTGCTTGTCGGTGAGGTTGTCCATGGGCACGTTGTTGAGATCTTCGCGCGCCGGGATGTAGCGCAGGGTGAAGGCGCGGCCCGCCATCTTCATGTCGGGTTTCAATGGCGACACGTTGTGCATGAAGGTATTGCTCAACCCGTGCCCCTTGAGCACGGAGGTGAGGGTTGCCGTGCTCGGTACAAGCAACCGGTCCAGTGTCTGCTGGGATACGATGGTCATCTTTGTATTTGCTCCGTATCAAGTTCGTGAAGAACGCGCAGCAACTCCGCCACGCTCCAGGCCTGCGCCACCGTACCCCGTGGCTCGTGTGGCGCATCGCCGTCAAACACTTCGGCGATGGTGCCGATGCAACCATCCTGCAGATGTTCAGCGAAGTCTTCAATCGCCTTTCGCGCCAGCGTCTGCCCCTGGGCCCCACCATGTCGCAGCCAGGCCGTCAGGTACGGGCCGATCAGCCAGCCCCACACGGTACCCTGGTGATAGGCGCCGTCTCGTGCCAGGGGACTGCCACCGTAGTGGCCGCAGTAGGATGGGTCCTCCGGTGACAGGCTGCGCAGCCCGCGAGGTGTTGCCAGCTGTTGACGTGACACCTTGAGGATGCTCCGCGCCTGCTCACCCTCGATGAGAGCATAGGGAAGACTGAGGGCGAACAACTGGTTGGGTCGAACCGCAGGGTCGCATCGTCCGGAAACACCGTCCACGTCGACGACATCGAACAGGCAGCCCTGCGCAGCATTCCAGAAGACTTCTCCGAAGCGGGAATGTACCTGCGCCGCCCGCGCCTCTGCGTCCGATTGCGCTGCGGGGGCGGCCAGGAATTGGGCCAGCCCGGCATAGATGCGTAATGCATTGTACCACAGCGCCTGGATCTCTACGGGTTTGCCACGACGCGGCGTGACCACCCAGCCATCAACTTTGGCATCCATCCAGGTAAGTTGCTGTCCATCCTCGCCAGCCATGAGCAAGCCGTCATCATCCACGCGGATGCCGTATCGCGTGCCCTTCTCGTGCCAGGCAAGAATATCGTCGAGCACGGGCATGAGTTCGGTAACGAGTTGCTCATCACCTGTGGCGGCCAGGTAGTGATGCACGGCGACGAAGAACCACAGGGTTGCATCCACCGTGTTGTAGTCAGCACCACCCCCATCAGCGAAGCGGTTGGGCAGCAGACCATCCTGAACAGCGCCGGCAAAGGCCTGCAGTATCCGGCGGGCTTCATCGTGTCGGCCGGTAACCAGGGCGATACCCGGCAGGGCGATCATCGTATCGCGGCCCCAGTCGGTAAACCAGTGATAACCGGCGATGATCGTACGCAGATCGACATCGCGCCGAACCAGAAACTGATCAGCCGCCAGATGCAGGTGTCGGCGCAGGTTTCTGTGGGGAGAGCCGTTCGGTATGTCGGCAAGCAACACCTGACGCCGCGCCTCTTCTGCCACCAGCAGCGCCGCGCCATCCATCTCGCCCGTCTCGATGGTGGCAACGATGGTCACCTGATCGCCGACCCGAAGCGCCAGCTCAACGAGGCCGTGCGTGAACAGGTCTTCACGGTTATCCAGGCCCCGGTATTCCTCACGATCATACTCGAAGTCGTAGTACCACTCTGGCGCGGCGGTGAACGCCGCTGCCGCCGGCAGATGCAATTGCACATCGGGTACCCCGGGATACGACGGCAGGCAGAGGACGCCCTTGTGCAGTTCGGCCTCCTGGCGGATGTCGCCGTTGGCCCGCGTCAGATGATGGTAGTCTCTCCCGGCGACGAAAGGACGCAACCCCAGCACGAACGCCCCCGGCTCCGCTTCGCCCGCAGCCGCCTCCAGGTCGTAGCGAATGACCACGGTGTTGTGTCCGTGAATGGCGGCCACGGTACGGCGCAGCAGAATGCCATCCATGTTGTAGGTAAAAACGGGAAACAGGCCACGCTCGAAACGCTCCAGATACTCATAGCCACGCGGGTGCACGACGCCGGGATAGCGATTACACGCCAGTTCGTGCCGGGCGCCGTCGATTTCGATGGTCTCTTCCAGCCGTGACAGCAGCACCATACGCCCCACCGGTGGATCGAGGGCGGCCACAAGCAGACCATGATAGCGCCGCGAGTGTGCCCCACTGACGGTGGACCCGGCCCAGCCGCCGAGGCCGTTTGTTTCCAGCCACTCGCGGCGATAGATCGCTTCAAAGTCGCCGGTCGTGCCGGCACCAATGACGATGGGCCAGGCGGGTTTCATCGGATGGCGCCTCGGGCATGGACGGGCCAGAAAGCCTCCACCAGATCCCCCCGAACGGCGGCGATGATGTCGTGCTCATTGAATGTGGGGCAGGGATGCACGGGAATCACCTGCACCCGATCCCCGATCTGCGGCTGTGGCTCACAGCGGGACACATCCACCTGTCCGTGCTCCTCTGAAGCGCCGGAGAAACGCGCCTCCGGGAACTCGACGACATGCCCCATCAGCGAACCGCGCTCGTCGTCGGCGAAGGTGGCAGCACTCAGCGATTTGCTGCCACCGTCGAAGATGGCGCGCGCCGCTGTCGGTCGACTGACACAGGTCATGAGCACACGCACGGCACATTGCTCGACGGTGTGTGTGCCCAGCTGCAGATGTTTCATGCCACCCACGGGATACTCGCCAGCGCGAAACTCGGTCAGTTCCGGGATCTCGTGGGCGGTGAACGCTGCCGGTGTCGAACCGCCGCTGACCATGGGATACGGCAGGCCCCTGGCATCAAATTGCGCCAGACACTCCTGCAGGAACGGACGGATCTGCGGCGGCGCCGGCATGATCATGACACCGCGCAACTCAAGCCCGGGCAGGCTGTCCACCAGAGCCGCCAGTTCCCCCGCAAGCTCCGGCGTTTCCACACCACAGCGGCCGCCCCGGCCCAGTTCGATGATCACACCCACCGTCACCCCGGCGGCGGCCGTCGCCGCTGAGAGACCGGCAATGGTGACGGCAGAATCAGCTGCCACCGTCAGTCGCGTGCGTTTCGTCAACGCCACGAGACGCTCCAACTTGGCGCGGCCGATGATGTTGAAGGGAATCAGCACATCACGATCCACGCCGCCGGCGACCATGACCTCCGCCTCGCCAAGTTTCTGACAGGTGATCCCCATGGCGCCACGGCTCATCTGCATGTGCGCAATGGCCAGGCACTTGTGCGTCTTGATGTGGGGGCGCAGGCCGATGCCGTGTGCGGAGAAGTAGCTCTGATAACGGTCGAGATTGTCCTCGAGGCCGTCGAGGTCTACCAGCAGATGCGGGGTATCGAGCTCGTCGATGTGCATGGCGCGTCTCCGTGCGAGGGGTCGTCAACGGTAGACTCGGACTCGACTGCAGGCAAGGTCCGTATTAGCCTCTGGCCATGCCAATCGATCTGCTCCCCGACGAACCCGTCGCCTTTCTCGTTGCGGTGATGGCGCCCGGCCGTGATGCTGTGCACGAAACAATCGACGCTCTGGCTGCCGAATTCGGTGGCGTACGTCGCCGCGGGCCGCTTTACGATTTTGACATGACCGACTACTACGAAGCGGAGATGGGCCCGGCCCTGAGCAAGGCGCTGGCCTGGCTGGGACCGCCCCTGGCGCCGGCGCAACTGGCAGCGCGCAAGCAGGCGACCATCGCCTTTGAGCGGGCCCGTGCCC
>JAQCJA010000291.1 GCA_027593305.1 bacterium | reverse complement strand
TGCTGTTTGTCGTGCGCTCCAGGTTGTGGTCGTGCAACAGGATCAGTTCCCCGTCGCCGGTGAAGTGCACGTCGGTCTCGATTTCCTGCACACCCATGTCGCGTGCCGCACGGAAGGCGGCCATGGTATTCTCCGGTGCATATCCGGATGCGCCACGATGGGCAATGATACGGAAGGGAACTGGCAGCATGAGGTCTCCGGCGCACTGGAAGGAAGGGAGGCACCTGGGTAGCTTACCAACGGACTCTACACTTCGATACGGGAAGACGACCGATGGCGAAACAGACTGGCAAGAAGAAATTGCGTTATGCCTTCATCGGCGCCGGCGGCATTGCCGGTGCCCATATGGGCTACCTGAAAGACATGGACGACGTCGAGATGGTTGCCATGGCCGATATCTCGAAACCAGGCATGGAAGCCAAAGCCCAGCAGTTCGGCATCGACGGCATCTACACCGATTACCGCAAGATGCTCGCCGAAGTCAAGCCGGACGCCGTCAGCATCTGCACCCCGAACGGCGCCCATGCCGAAGGCTCGATAGCGGCCAGTAACGCCGGTGCCCATGTGCTGGTGGAAAAGCCCATGGCGATGACGGCTGCCGAGGCGCAGAAGATGATCAGTGCCGCCAGGCAGAAACGGCGCAAACTCGTCATCGGCTTCCAGTATCGCTACGATGCCAAGACGACCTTCATCAAGGAGGCCGTCGATGCGGGGCGCATGGGCAAGGTCCTGTATGGTCGCATCCAGGCCCTGCGCCGCCGTGGCATTCCCAACTGGGGCGTATTCGGGCGCAAGGACCTGCAGGGCGGCGGCCCGCTCATCGACATTGGTGTACATGCGCTGGAAATGACCCACTTTGCCATGGGTTCACCGAAGCCGGTCTCTGCCAGCGGCAGCATCTTCACCTATCTCGGCGACCGAAAATCCTCCGTTGTCTCACAGTGGCCGAACTGGGACCACAAGAATTACACGGTTGAGGACCTGGCGATCGGCCAGATTCGTTTCGACAACGGTGCGGTGTTGTCGATCGAGGCATCCTTTGCGGCTCACATCGAGACCGACGTCTGGAATTTCACCATCATGGGTGAGAAGGCGGGGGCCAACTGGGATCCGCCGGGACTCTTCTCCGACGATGGTGGCTACATGATGAACGCCAGGCCAAACTGGCTGCCATCCGGACCCGGGGCCAATGCCTTTGCCGCGAAGATGCGCAATTTTGTCGATCACTGTCTGTATGACACGCCGACCCTGGCGCCGGCCGAGCACGGCCTCATGGTGCAGAAGATGCTGGACGGCATCTACGCATCGGCGGCAAAGGGCGCCGAAGTAAAGATCCGCTAGTTGTTACCGACCTGAGGGACGCTCCGGCTTGCCGGGGCGTCCCTCTTTCCGTTATGTGGAGCGGCTGCTCTGCCCCTCATTCGTCACGGGAAACGCACTGCCTTGCACTTCATCTGGATAGACTGGTTCACAGTTATCACCTTCCTGGTGCTGACGACGGGTGTCGCCCTGGCGACGCGCAAGCTCATCAGCGACTACGATTCGTTCCTGCTTGCCGGACGATCGCTCAAGCTGTACCTGGCGATGGCGACCATGGGGGCCACCGAGCTTGGGCTGGTGACGCTCATGTACTTCTCGCAACAGGGATACAAGAGCGGCTTCTCCGCCTTCTCCATCGGTGTCATCGCACTCATCGGTTTTCTTTTTGTCGGTCGCACAGGGTTCATCATCAAGGGCCTGCGTGATCTCGAGGTGCGCACCATCGCCGAATTCTTCGGCCTGCGCTACAACCGCTCGACGCAGATCATCGCGGCAGTGATCACCTTTGCCGCCGGCCTGATGAACATGGGCCTGTTCCTCGTGCTGGGCGCCAAGTTCCTGCTGTACATGGTCGGCTTTCCGCCCGAGGTGCTGCCCTACCTGATGGTGGGTCTGCTGCTTCTCGTACTCGCCTACACGGTGGTCGGGGGCATGGTATCGGTTGTGCTCACCGACTACGTGCAGTTTCTCATCCTGTTCTCCAGTGTCGTCTTCACGACCTATTTCGCCATCACCCACGTGGGCTACGACTCGGTGCTTGAGACGGTGCAGCGCGAGTACGGCGCCGGTGGCTTCGATCCCTTTGTCAGCGAGGACCTCGGCTGGTTGTTCATCATCTGGCTCATCTTCGGCATTCCCTTCTCCGGCATGTGGCCACCGGCGCTGTCGCGGGCCCTGTCCACGGTAGACTCGGAAACCTCGAAGAAGCTCTACAGTTTCGTCGGCCTGTCGTTTCTGGGGCGGGCGCTGATGCCGACGATGTGGGGCATCTGTGCCCTGACCTACTTCGCCAGTGACGTATCGCTGGCGCTGCCCATGCTGGATGGTGTGGCAGACACGGCGGCAGCCATGCCGATCTATCTGGCGCAGATTCTACCCGCCGGTGTGCGTGGCCTGATGGTGGCAGCGGCACTGGCGGCGATGATGTCGACCTTCGACAGCTACCTGCTCTGCTGGAGTTCAATTCTGATCAACGACATCGTGTTGCCACTGCGACCGGGCCTGAACGACAGCCAGAAGATCAGACTCACACGGCTGGCCGTCGTCGGCTGTGGCATCTTCGTGTTGTCCTGGGGTTATCTGTACAAGCCGCCGGAGACCTTCTTCCGCTTCATGGCAATCACCGGGACGATGTATTCGGCGAGCGTACTGCTGACGACCGCTGCCGGTCTGTACTGGAAAAAGGCCAACACCGTGGGCACGCTGACCTCCCTCGTTGTCGCCGGCGCCCTGCCACTGACGACAATCTTCCTGGGCGGCGCCGACATCCTGCCCGCCGAATATGAATGGATGGTGGAGGACAAGGTTGTGGGCATCGCCACTTTCGTCGTCAGCCTTGTCTGTATGGTTGTTGCTTCGCTGCTGACACAGAAATCGCATCCGCCGAAGGTCCTGGCGTCAGGAAAAGAAGGGGTACCGGCATGACGGGCTGGCAAACGCTCTGGACGTGGACACTTGGACTGTCCGTGGTGCTGTTTTTCACTGTGGAGATCGTCGTCGTCATCGGCGGCGCCGGTGACATCAAGTCCATGCTCAAATCCCTGCGCGAACATACCGCAGAGGATGCGACGGACAGCCGTGCACCGTAGCCTCAGCGCCTGCGCCAGGAACCCGACGCCTGAGAAGGGGAGGACAGATGTTGCTGCAGGATAAGGTGGTGCTTGTGACCGGAGCCGGTGGTGGTCTGGGTGCCGGCATCGCCCGTGTGTGTGCCCGCGAAGGCGCGAAGGTCGTCGTCGCCGACGTCCGGGGTGACGCCGCCATGGACGTCGCCGCCCAACTGGATGGGGCAACAGGTGTGGCCTGTGACCTGCGCGACGATGCAGCGCTGGATGGCCTGGTGGCGGCTACGGTCAGCGCCTACGGTCGCATTGATGGTCTGGTGAACAACGCCGGCGCCAACTTCGCCAAGCCCTTCCTCGAGACGACCCAGCAGGACTGGGAGTGGGTGGTGTCCCTCGATCTGCGGGCGGTGTTCTTTCTGACCCAGAAAGTCTGCCGGCAGATGCTGGCACAGGGCTCTGGTGGCAGCGTGGTGAACATCTCCAGCGTGCATTCCCAGTCGTGCCTGCCGGGTGCCGGACCCTACGACGCGGCCAAGTGGGGTGTCGTAGGCATGGGCAAGAGCATGGCGGTGGAACTGGCGCCGCAGGGAATCCGCGTCAATGCCATCTCACCCGGTCTGCTCAATACACAGATCTGGCAGGACCTGCAGAATGCCGCGCCAAGTCCGGCTGCCTGTCTCGACTACTGGCAGCAGAACATTCCCATCGGCCGGGTCATCGAGCCGGAAGAGATTGGCGAACTGGCGGCGTTCCTGTTGTGTGATCGGTCCACCTCGATCACCGGGGCCAACATGTTCGCCGATGGCGGCATGACGAGCCAGCTCGTGAGTCGGGAACCCTACGCGGCCAAGGCGATCGACGGCCGCTAGGCGTCCGTTATGCCTCCGGCGTATCAGCGCCGTGCAGGTTGTAGTAGTCACACTTGCGACGGCACCAGAAACACGGGTCCGGACCCTTGCCGCAGTACTGCTCACGCTTGCGGATGGCGCGCAGGATGACGGTTGGCAAGAGAATGAGGGCGCTGGTGAAAGCAAGCATGGGCCACATGGGAGTTCCTCCGGTGACAGTGCGGGTCCTGCGGCAAATGTCCCTGACTTGGCCCATGTCGCGCAAGTAGGTCGCCGAGGGACCGCTGCTTCCTGCGACGAAGTTCGAGACCTCCGCCATCGCCCCGTCTGTTTGGGCGCGAAAGGATCGCATTCGAGCGTTGAAACCATGAGCATCACCTCACTCCTGCCCTGGCTTGTCGGTCTGGTCGGGCTCTATGGTGCCTGGTTGCTCCTCCTCTACGTGGGTCAGCGATCCATGGTCTACCCCGGCACCCGGATCAGCGAGCGACCGCCGCTGGCGGCGGACCGTCAGGATCGTCAGGTCATCTGGCTGGAGACCGCATGGGGACCTGTGGAAGCGTGGTTCCTGCCGGCGCCGGGCGCCACACGCGGTCCCGCCGTCATCGTCGGGCACGGCAACGCCGAACTCATCGACTCGATTCCCGGTGGGTTTCTTGGACTCCGGGCGCGTGGCTACGCAGTCCTGCTGGTCGAGTACCCCGGCTACGGAGACTCGGCCGGCAAGCCAACTGTGGATACGGTGACGCAGGCCTTCGTCGCAGCCTACGATGTGCTGGCGTCACGAGCCGATGTCGACGCCGGGCGCATCGTCGGCATGGGCCGATCGCTGGGCGGCGGCGCCGTCTGCGCTCTGGCCGCACAACGGCCCCTGCAGGCGCTGCTGCTGGTGGCGACCTTCGCCGATCTGCCGTCCCTGTCGCGCCGCTATCTGGCTCCCGCCCGGCTGGCGAGCGAACGCTTCGACAACGAGTCCGTGCTGCGCACCTACGAGGGCCCGGTCTTCATCGCCCACGGGACGCGGGATGAGTTGATCCCCGTCGAGCACGCCCGACGAAACGCGTCGGCCACGGCTCGGAGCCGGCTCGTCACCTATGACACCCGGCACGACGAGTGCCCCGTCGATTTTGACCGGTTCTGGAATGACGTCGACACCTTCCTGACGGTTGCACTGCCAACGCCGTAGCAGCCCCGGTTGGCGCAGAAGTCAGCCCGGATCAGACAGCGGCATCCCGTGCGCTGCGCAGCAGATCGAAACAACGCCGTGCCGTGGCCCACGGATCGTAGTCGGGTTTCTTCCAGATCTGCGCACTCACCTCCGCCGTGATCGGCAGGTTGATGCCGACGTCGCGCACAACACGGAAGTACTCGGTCAGATCGAGACTGCCATCGCCGGGCAGCTGGAACTGTACTTGCCCACCCACCAGACAGCCGTCCTTGATATGCGTGTGCACGGAGTAGGGAGCACACAATTGCGCA
Source organism: bacterium (assembly GCA_027593305.1). Classification (GTDB taxonomy): domain Bacteria; phylum Latescibacterota; class UBA2968; order UBA8231; family UBA8231; genus UBA8231. The sequence continues at coordinate 868 of JAQCJA010000291.1, read as the reverse complement.
CAATGACGCAGATCCATGTTGAGCACATGGAAATGGCTGTGATCGAAGTTGAGGCGCACCGAGGGGCGGCCAACAGCTTCCACGAGCCACACCGCCTTCTCCGGCGAGTCGAGTTCCTGGCCCACGTGGGCCTCGATCGCCAGCGTTACGCCATGATCCTCGGCGATGCGGGCATAGGGCAACATTGCTGCTGCAACGCGGTCCCGACAGGCGTCCCAATCGCCGCCGTTGGCGCCGAGGGTGCTCGTCACGACCCGCAGGCCGCCATCGAAATTGAGATCCGCCGCCAACTGACAGGTTTCGGCCAGGGCGCGCTCCTTGGCTTTGGTGTCCTCGTCCATGCCGCACAGACCGATCAGGTTCATCAGCACCGGGGCGGGGAACTTTGCCTCGGCATAGGCCTCACGCAGCCGTTGACGCGTATCACCGTCGAGCCTGCCGGGGGCCGTGGGCCAATCGTCGCCGACATTCAGTTCCAGGCCTTCGAAGCCGATCTGCCGGACCCTGCTGACGGCCTCGAATGGGTCGATGGTCTGCAGGGCGTACGTGCTGTAGGCGAGCTTCATCATGCCTCTTTCTGGATGCGATCCTCGTGAGTGGTCAGCGCAGAACGAAAGGCTGCGTCATCAAGCTTTGTCAGCGTTCCCAGTTGTGGGGCCCCGGGCAGTACCCAGCGATTGGTCGACGGCACGTAGGCAAAAATAAGACACCAGCGGGAGGTGTTGCTGAGGTTCGGATTGGAGGCGTGCAGCGTGTTGCCGTGGAAGTACAACACGGAGCCGGGGCGCATCTCGCAATGGACTTCTTCCAGCTCTTCCAGGGCGAGGCCCACGCGCTACCGGTTGGCAATCTGCTGCGAGCCGAAATG
>JAQCJA010000290.1 GCA_027593305.1 bacterium | reverse complement strand
ACGCCCAACTGTTCCGGACACCCGCGCTACTTCTTCAGCCTCTACTACAACAAGTCCTGGTTGAAATGCCGCGACAATCACAATGGTCCCGCGGTGCAGATGATCGTGGAGACGGCCAGACACAACGACGATCGACGCCTCATGCGCCTCTTTGGCCAGGACCCGCTGCTCTACGCCCGCGCCAACTCCGGCTTCTGGCGGGATGACGAGGACATGTGGCAGGAGTGGATCGAAGAGGATCGCAGGGCGCTCGACCGGGGGGGGGCGATCGGTCTGGATCGCTGGCAATGAACACCGATCGGGTCGATGACATCCCACTGATCTACCGGCTGCCGGCGGGTGAGGATCGGCGCAGGCTCGTCCTGTTCCTTGCCGGATTCAGCGGCGACAAGGAGAGTTGCGCGCCCCGTCTCGAGGAGCTCGCCGCTCTCGGCTTCACGGCCCTCAGCTTCGACGCCTGGCAACATGGTCAGCGTATGCTGACGGACGTTGCTGAACTGCGGGCGCGGGTCCGGGGCAATATCAGGCGCTACTTCTGGCCGATCCTGGCGCATACAGCCAGGGAAGTGCCGCGTATCATCGACTGGGCCCTCGAGCGCTTCTCCCTTGAAGAGAGTGTCGGTATCGGTGGCATCTCCATGGGGGGCGACATCAGCGTTGTCGCCGCCGCCCTCGACCGCCGCATCGTTCTTGCCGTGCCCGGTGTTGCCACGCCGGACTGGTTGCGTCCGGGCACCTTCGAACCGGTGGGTCAGGCCGATGCAATCGCCCAGGACTGTTACGACGAACTCAATCCACTGACCCACCTCGAGGGCTACGCCCACTGCCCGCGGATCATCTTTCAGAATGGCGCCGATGATCAGCAGGTCCCCGCTGAGGCATCCGTGCGTTTCCGCGAGGCGCTGCGGCGCACGTACTATCAGGATTGTCCGGAACGGATCGAGACGGTGCTGCATGCCGCTACGGCGCACGCCTACACCGGCGCGATGTGGGACAACACCAAACGCCTGCTGGCGGAGCATCTCAACGAGTGATTCCCCCATCTTTCCCGCGGAGCCCCATGATGCTGCCAATGACGGATGAGCAGAAATTCTTCTTCGATCTGCGGGGTTGGATTCTGCTGCCTGCGGTGTTGACGGCGGCCCAGATCGAGCCGCTCAAAGCCGAGGTCTACGGGGGCGCCCGCCAGAGTTACGAGGGCAAGCTGCAGGAACTGCTGGATCATCCGGCGATCACCGGCATCCTCACGGAGATCCTCGCCGAAGACCCCTTCGTACAGGAGGACTGTCACAGCTTCCGCTGCGAGGGTTCCTTCACGACGGTGCGTCCGCCGGGCTGGGAGAAGTCGGAGCGTGGTGACAATGGCCTGCCTCACGTCGTGCGGCCGCCGCAGCAGGCCAATGCCATGCGCTATCAGGTCGCCGGGGGCCGGATCTTTGCGGGACTCACGCGGGTCGTCTGGGAACTGGAGGAGGTCAAAGAAGGTCAGGGCTGCACGACCTTCCTCAGTGGCTCGCACAAGGCACACTTCGGTTACGGCGGTCCCAACAAGTGGGCGCCGAACATCGCCGATTCGCCATGGGAACAGGCCATGCGCGACACCATGGACGGCTACTCCTGCCCTCCTGGATCGGTCGCCATCTTCACCGAGAGCCTCATCCACGCCGCCAATGACTGGACCAATCCGGACAATCCCCGGTGTGCCGTTTTCAATGCCTACAACTCGGTCTGGTCCCAGTGGCATCGCACAAATCTGAGCCACGACATCATCATGAGCATGCCACCGAAACGGCGCACTCTGTTCCGTGGGACCTGGCAACTGGGTGCCGGTGGCAACCGCGAATACTCGCAGGACAATCGGGCCCTGTAAGCTCTGTCGCCTCCGCCTGAACCGGCAGCACACAAGGGGCGAGCCTACGCCTCGCCCGGAAACCCGTCGTCGTCCCCATCCTGGCGCAGGCCGCGTTTCACGGACCGACGAGCGGCCCGCTGCGTGCGCCGTTTCGTGTCCGCGTCGGCGCGCCCGCGTGCTGGATTCGTCTGGCGGGATGTGAGACTCATCTCCCGGGCCAGAGCCCGGTAGCTGCGTACGCGGGCATAGTCCAGCGAACCGGCCTGCACCGCCTGTTGCACCCGGCAGCCCACGTCATTCATGTGTCGGCAGTCCGGGAAGCGACAGCCGCGGGCCAGTTCGGCGATGTCCGCGAAGGTGTCGTCGCCATCGGCTTCGTCTGTGTTCCTGCCACCAGATTCACCGGCGCCACCGTCGGCCCAGAGGGCAAACTCGCGCATGCCCGGTGTATCGATGAGCATGGCGCCACCCGGCGTGCGGATCAGTTCGCGATGCGTCGTTGTGTGGCGGCCGCGGGAATCACCACTGCGCACATCGTGGGTCAGCATCTGCTGTCGGCCAAGAACAAAGTTGATCAAGGTGGACTTGCCGACACCGGAGGACCCCACAAGGGCGACGGTCTGGCCCGCCGCCAGGTAACGGCCCAGTGTCTCCACGCCGTCTCCACGCCAACCACTGACAGCATACACATCGACACCGGGCAGGGCCGCCCGGGCCTCGGCCAGCACGGCCGCCACATCGGCACAGACATCGGCCTTGTTGAGCAGCACCACAGGTACTGCGCCACTTTGCCACACCTGCATCGTATACCGCTCGATGCGTCGCAGATTGTGGTTGTCATCCAGGCCGCTGACGATGAACACCGTATCGACGTTGGTGGCGATGACCTGCTCGTATGGCGTGGTGCCAGCCGCCATGCGGGAGAACTTGCTGCGTCGCGGCAGGACCGCCTGGATCGCTACGGGGCCATCGTCTTGCGTGGGCGCAAAGACGACCCAGTCACCGACGGCGGGGAAATCGGCCGGGTGAGTCGCGGTATGGCGGAAGCGACCGGTGACGATGCCTTCGATCTCACCCTCTACGGTCAGAAGATGGTAGAGGTCACGGTGCTGGATGGAGACGCGCCCCGTCCGCAGGCCCTGTGTGTGAAACTGTGCGAAGGATTCGGCAAGGCTCTCTCGCCAACCCAGATCCTGTAGTGTCATCCGTATCCCATGTCCGGTTCGTCACGCAACAGCCAGTGTGCCTGGCCCTGCTCTCCACGGGAGCGGATGCACCTACCCCAGGCTGCGGAACAGATCGGGTGTGCCGCCCAGCGCGACTTCGACGTCCAGATCGCAGACACGACCGATGGTGCGCACGATGGGGCGGATCTGTTTTTCCAGGTAGTGCTCGTAGTCGATGGGTGCCGTGACGTGACCGACCGGTTGCGGTCCATCCCGGGTGATGACATAGCGGATCGTACCGCGCGCACCGGGCAACAGACGGGCGGCGGCGACGTGGGCGGGCACGCTTTTGGTGTACCCCTCGACGGACTTGCGCAGTGCCTTGCGGTAGACGAGATCGTCATCGCGCTCCCCCCGTCGCATGGCATCGACCCACGCGAGCACGCGTTGTTCCAGAGCTTCGGCGGATTGGCCGCGAAATACCATGTCCAGCAGGTCGCGCTGGATTTCGTGGGCCAGATCGGTCCAGTCCCGGCGCACGGCCTCCATGCCGATGATTTCCACTTCGTCTGTACCATCGGCGGCGACTTTGAGGCCGGCGTAGCCCTTGGCGCGAGCCTTGTCTCTGTCGCCGCGCGTCGGCGGCAGGAAGAAGCGGGCGTAGTACTTCTCGAATTCCAGATCCAGATGGCTGGGCAGATCAAACAGTTCGCGCACGTGTGTCGCCAGTTGCTCATTGAGCCAGGTGCACAGGGCCTGGCCGGCACTGTGGGCGTCGGCCGGCGCAAGATCGGCTGGCAGGTGGGCATCAACAAAGAGGGAGTCCGTGTCGCCATAGAGCACGGTGCCACGGTCGGAGTCCTGCAGCAGCGCCTTGGTCCAGCGCAGCAGGTAATGCCCGAAGCCGGTGATCGCTCCCGCCAGTGCCCCTTCGGCGAACCGACAGGAACCGGTGGCCAGAACTCCGTAGAAGGAGTTCATGACAATCTTGTACGTATAGGCGGCCAGGTCGTCATGGGCGGCGCGGGCCTCGGCGCGACGATCGAAGAATCCCGCAAGAATCTCTGGCAGGATGCCGGCATCGCGCACGAACAGGGCGCCATTCGGGGCGCGGATGAAAGCACCCGTGATACCCGGTTCGGTGACATAGTCGGCGCCGCTTTCGGCGGCCATCGCTGTCTCTGCCGCGGTCGAGTCTCGCGCCAGCCGATGGGCCAGCAGATGGGTCAGCGGATCGATGTTGAAGGTGCGGATGATGGAGGGATACAGGCTCTTGAAGTCGAAGACGAAGACGTGCGGATAGAGCCCGGCGCGGGTGGGCATGACCAGCCCCCCGGGTGAGCCCCCCAGATGCACGCGGTCGATGTCGTTGGTGGGCGCCACCATGCGTCGCTGCCGCAACCCCAGGATGTAGAGAAAATCGAAGGCTGCCACCGACCCCCAGGCGCGTTCCAGGGGCAGGCCTGTAAGAGCGGCGCGGCGCAGGCTGAGTTGTATGAGATCCTCCTGCACGAGGATGTCGCGCACGAGGCGGGAGTCTTCGAGGCAGTATTCGGCGAAGGCGGCGCGATCATTGTGGTAGGCATCGAGGATGACATCTGCCATGGAACCATCGTCATCGTCGTTGGCGGCCAGACTCTTGCCCCGCCCGAGCAGGGCCTGCGCCACCGTACCCAGGCGGTTGTCATCGAAGCGGGTCAGCGTCGTGCGCGCCAGATGCATGGCGTCGAGGACCTGGCGGCCATAGACGACGACTCGACTGGCGCCCCACACCTCACTCTCCTGGTACCAGGAATCATCGCTGGAACGGCCCAGGTTGAAGGGCAGCTTGTGCGCCGCGAAACGTTTCTGCAGCACCGTCAGGTCGAAGTCCACGACGTTCCAGCCGGTGAGCACATCGGGATCGAGCTGCCGAATGCGTTCGGCGAGGCGGAGGAGCAGATCCCGTTCCGTTGCATGGCAGTACACCCCGCGGCCGTCCTCTGCCGGCGGCCCGATGAGGTGGATTTCTTCGACGGTTTTGCCTTCGGTGCCACCCCACAGAACCAGTGAGCACGCAAGCACGGCGGAGGCGTCAGGGGGTGTTTCGATGTCGAGAGCCAGAACGGACAGGGCCGGTTCGAAGTCATCCGGTGCCAGCTGGGGCTCGACGTAGACGCGGTCGACACCATGGCCCGCCCGCCAGGATCCTGTGATGCACACACCACCACGAATGCCACGGTCAACGAGGTACTGCCGGGCGAAAGCGAAGTCGGCTTCGTACGTGCGCAGCTGGTTTTCGTGCAGACCATCAGCGAGGCGGCGCAGTTGATGGACCTTGCGCAGCCCGACACGGACCACGGCCTCACCATCCATCGTCGTCAGGCCCGTATTCTCGTCCAGCTCGGCGTCGGCACCGACGCAGAAGGGCCGTGCCCGGTCCAGCTCGGAGGCGCGCAGGTAAAAGGCGGGGCGCTGGCGACTGTCGGCAAAGGCGAAGGTCTGTCCGGACGCCAGGCGACCGACGCCGAAGAGGGTGGTAGCATCCCCCTGATTGCGGTGGAAGGTGTGCAGCAGGAAGCCGCGCTCGGAGTCGGTCACCGGGCGGGCAGACCCGGATCGGTGTGCGCGCCTCCCACCCGTTCTGCTGCGCGCAACCACCCTTCGAGAGTGAAGCGGTCGCTGCCGATTTCATCGGCCCTCAGGCAGTGACGGTGTGCCGGCGGCAAGGGCTGCACGGGCAGGTCCGGCAGCCGCAGTCCACGGAAGTGCAGATCCGTGGCGTAGAGCGGCTCGATCGCCATACCATGGGCGTCCGCCCAGTCACCGAAAAGTCTCTCGCCCATCCCAGTCAGTTCACTGCTGGCTGTGCCCCTGGCTGCCAGATGCTGCACCGCCCAGAGCAGAGCCGGCTTCGACAGGTAGTAGTGACGGTGGCCGCCACCAGGCTCCAGACAGGCGCCGATGCGGGATGTGGCTCCGTCGTAGAGTTGATAGATCGTCTGCGCCTGTTCCAGGCTGACACCCAGACCGCGCACCGCCCCCATGCCGCCCCCATTCCTGTCGATCACGGTGTCGGCATCGCCGTTGGCGATCAGCACGGCGCAGTGCGGGGCGGCCAGTCCCAGCAGTTCGCCATTCGTCATCAGCGACAGGAACTGCTCCGCCGGGATGCGTGAGCAGTCCTTGCCGATGACCTGATCCTCCGGGCGGAAGAACCAGCCACTGGGGATGGCCATCTGCAGGCGTTCGTCCAGCGCCAGCAGGTAGCCGGCAACGGTGCCGCCCAGCGACACACCGGCGCAACCCAGCCGCGTCGCGTCGATG